>NZ_BAAALT010000269.1:0-13611 GCF_039528515.1 Luedemannella flava | reverse complement strand
GTCGCCCGGCGACCGGGGCGCGCCTGCGGCGCCGCGTGCCCGGGTCGGATGGCGGGTGCCGCTGCTGGCGTGCGGGGCACTGGCCCTGGCCGGCGGGCTGTGGTCCGCGCTGCTGCTGCTCGGCGTCGACGTGCCCGTGCCGCGCCCGACGCTGCCCGAGGTGCACGGACCGCTCATGGTCCTCGGCTTCGTGGGCACTCTCGTGGCGCTCGAGCGCGCGGTGGCGCTCGGCACCCGCTGGGCGCTGCTCGCCCCCGCCAGCTCGGGGCTGGGCGCGCTGACGCTGCTGGCGACCGGCCCCAGCCTCGGCGCCAAACTGCCGCTCGCGACCGCCGCCGTCGTCCTGCTCGGGATATACCGCGCGCTGTGGCGCCGCCAGCCCGCCGATGCGCTGCTCGGCCAGGCCGCCGGCGCCCTGGCCTGGTACGCCGCGACGCTGCTCTGGCTGGGCGGCCTCAGCGTGCCCGAGATCGTGCCCTGGCTGGCCACCTTCGCGGTCGCGACCATCGCGGGGGAGCGGCTCGACCTGGCGCTGGTCCTCGGCAACCGGGCCCGACGCTGGTTCCTCGCGGCGCTCGCCGCGCTGGTCGCGGGCGTCACGGCCGCCACCGTGTGGCCGGCCGCCGGGCACCACCTGTTCGGCGCGGGCCTGCTCGCCGTGGTCGCCTGGCTCGTCACCTTCGACGCGGCCCGCCGCACGGTGCGCGCCGCCGGCCTGCCCCGCTACGTCGCGGTCGGCCTCCTCGCCGGGTACGCCTGGCTCGCCCTGGCCGGCGTGCTGTGGGCGGGCGCGGGGTCCACGATGGACGGACCGCGCTACGACGCCACCACGCACGCGGTGTTCCTGGGCTTCGTGCTCTCCATGATCTTCGTGCACGCGCCGGTGATCCTGCCGGCCGTCCTGCGCCGCCCGCTGCCCTACCACCCGGTGCTGTACGCGCCCCTCGCGCTGCTGCACCTGTCCCTGCTGGCGCGGGTCGCGATCGGCGACGGCGCCGGGCTCGAACCGGTGTGGCGGTGGGCCGGGGTCGCCAATGTCGCCTCGGTGCTCCTCTTCGCCGCGTGCGCGGTGACCCTCTCGGCACGATCGGCGGTGCGGTCATGAGCGCGACGCGGGCGACACCGGTGTCCCGGGCGAGCTGGCACCGGCGGGTCGGCGCGCTGCCCCTGGCGTACCTGGCCGCGGTCGTGATGCTCGGCTTCGCCCACCCGTTGCTGCCGACGTGGCGGTGGCTCGCCATCCACCTGCTGCTGCTCGGCGCCGCGACCAACGCGATCCTGGTGTGGAGTGCCCACTTCACGGCCGCGATCCTGCGCGTACCGACGCCGGTAAACCGGCGCGCCGAGGCCGCGCGGCTGGTCACGCTCAACGTGGGCGTCGCCGGCGTACTCGTCGGCGGCACCGCCGACCGGCCGTGGGTCGGGGTCGCCGGCGCCGCCGTCGTGTTCGGGGCGGTCGCCGCCCACCTCGGCTGGCTCGCCCGGCGGGTGCGCGCGGCGCTGCCCGCCCCGCTCACCGTCACCGTGCACTACTACCTGGCCGCGTGCGTGGCCCTGCTCAGCGGCGTGCCCGTCGGCGCGGCGATGCTCGTCGACGGCGGCGGGCGGCCGCGGCTGCTGCTGTTCCACGCGCACGTCAACCTGCTCGGTTGGATCACCCTGACCGTGCTCGGCACGCTGCTCATGCTCTGGCCGACCGTCCTGCGTACCCGCATGGTCGAGACCTCGATCCCGGCCGGCCGGTCGGCACTGCCGACGACCGGGGTGGGGCTCGCGCTGCTCGCCATCGGCGTACTCGCGTGGTGGAAGTGGTTGGCCGTCGGCGGGGTCGCGCTGTTCGCGGTGGGCGTCGCGCTCGGCGCCCGGCCCATGATCACCACCGCCGGGCGGAAGGCGCCCGCGTCGTTCGCGGCGTGGTCGATCGCGGCGGCCTGCGGGTGGCTCGCGGTCGCCCTCGGCGTGGACGCGTGGACCCTGCTCGGCGCCGCCGACCCGGCCGCCGCCGCGGCCCGCTTCGACGCGGTGCTCGTGCCGCTGCTCGTCGGGTTCGTCGCCCAGGTGCTCATCGGCTCGCTGGCGTTCCTGCTCCCCGTCGTCCTGGGCGGCGGCCCGGTCGTGGTGCGCGAGCGCACCGACGCGCTCGACCGGCACTGGCCGCAGCGGGTCGCCATGGCCAACGCCGCGCTGGCCGTGTTCGTGCTGCCCACCCCGCCCTACGTGCGCATCGCCACGTCGCTGCTCGTGCTCGCGGCGCTGCTGCAGTTCCTCGTGCCCGCCATCCGTCTCCTGCTCGCCGCCCGGAGGTAGCCGCCGTGTCCGCCCCCCAACGCCCCCTCGGCGGGGTCGCCGCCGGCCTCGCGCTCGTGCTCGTCGCCGTACTCGTCGGGGTGGTGGCGCAGCGTGGCGCGGACGCCGCGCCGGCCCCCACGACCGCCGCCGTCGAGCCCACCGGGCACACGACGACCGTCCAGGTCACCGCGAAGGACATGCGCTTCCAGCCGGACACGATCACCGTGCCCGCCGGCGACCGGCTGGTCATCGAGCTGACCAACGCCGACCGGCGCCGGCACGACCTCGTCCTGGCCACCGGGCTGAAGACGGCCGCGCTCGCGGGCGGCGCGACGACGACCCTCGACGCGGGCGTCATCGGCGGCACGGTCGAGGGCTGGTGCTCGCTGCCGGGCCACCGGCAGGCCGGCATGGTTCTGACGATCACCACCACGACCGCCGCCGCGCCGTCGCACAGTCATGACACGACCACGGGTGACGCGGCCGCGTTCGACCCCATGGCCGCGCCAGCCGCCGGTTTCACGGCCCGCGACGCCGCGGCGCCGGTCGCGTCGACGGGCCGGCTCCACAAGCTTGAGCTGCGCGTCCAGGAGGTCGTAGGCGAGGTGGCGCCCGGTGTGCGGCAGACGCTGTGGACGTTCAACGGCACGGTGCCCGGCCCGGTGCTGCGCGGCAGGGTCGGCGACACGTTCGAGATCACGCTGCGCAACGACGGCGGCGTGGACCACGGCGTCGACTTCCACGCCGGCGCGCTGGCGCCGGACGAGCCGATGCGGTCGATCGAGCCGGGGGAGTCGCTGGTCTACCGGTTCAGGGCGACGAAGGCCGGCATCTGGATGTACCACTGCTCGACGATGCCGATGCTCTACCACATCGGCAACGGCATGTACGGCGCCGTGATCATCGACCCGCCCGACCTGGCTGAGGTGGACCGCGAGTACGTCCTCGTCCAGTCCGAGTTCTACCTCGGTGCCGACGGCGCGACCGGCGACCTGGCCAAGATGCGCGCCGAGCGCCCCGACGCGGTCGTCTTCAACGGCTACGTCGCCCAGTACGCCCACCGTCCGTTGACCGCCCGCGCCGGCGAGCGGGTCCGCGTGTGGGTGCTCGACGCGGGGCCCGGCCGCGACAGCGCGTTCCACATCGTCGGCACCCAGTTCGACACGGTGTACCGGGAGGGCCGCTACGAGCTGCGCCCGGACGACCCGGGCGGCGCGCAGGTGCTCGACCTGGCGCCGGCCGCCGGCGGGTTCGTCGAGGTGACCTTCCCGGCCGCCGGCCACTACCCGTTCGTCAGCCACGCCATGGTCGACGCCGAGCGCGGCGCACGCGGGCTGTTCGAGGTGAGCTGAGATGCCCGTCCCGACGCGGCGCCGGGTGGTCCGCCGGTACGTCCCGCCGCAGCACGGCGCCTGGGCGATGCTGCTGCTACCGTTCCTCGCCGGGGTCCTGCTCGCCGGCGCCCGCTGGATCCAGCTGCCGCTGCTGGTCGCCTGGCTGAGCGGCTACCTGTTCTCCTACTACGCGCTGCAGGCGGTCAAGACGGGCCGGCCGGGTCGCGTGCGCCCCCAACTGCTGCTCTACGGCCCGCTGACCGCCGGCTTCGGCGCCGTCGTGGTGCTGGCGTGCCCCGACCTCCTGCTGTTCGCCCCGTTGTATGCCGTGCTCCTGGCGGTCAACGCCGGCTACGCGCGCCGCCGCAACGACCGGGCGCTGCTCAACGACCTCGCCTCGGTGGGGCAGAGCTGCCTCATGGTGTTCGTGGTGGCGGTCGCCGCCGGCGCGCCGCCCGCGGCGGTGTGGCCCGCTTTCCTGGCCGTGCTGCTCTACTTCGTCGGCACGGTCCTGCACGTCAAGACCATGATCCGGGAGCGCGGCAGCGTCGCCTACCACCGCGCCTCGGTCGTCTACCACGTCGTCGCGGCGGCCGTGGCGATCTGGCTCGGCCCGGCCTTCGCCGCCGTGTTCGCCCTGCTGCTGTGCCGGGCGATCGCCTTCCCGTGGCTGTCGTTGACCCCGAGGAAGGTCGGCATCGCGGAGATCGTCGCCTCGGTGCTCCTCATCGTGGCTATAGCGACGTCCTGACGCCGGGTATTCGGTTGTCGGCCGCCGCCAGCGGCGGCAGCATCGCGTCATGATTCGCCCAGAGATCTCCGAGTACTACGCCAGAGGCGGCGAGTACGGCCGCCTGTCGGCCCGCGAGGGTCGCCTGGAGTTCCTCCGCACCTGGGACGTGCTGACCCGGGTCCTGCCGCCCGTGCCGGCGGCCGTCCTGGACGTCGGCGGCGCGACCGGCGTCTACGCGGCGCCGCTTGCCACGGCCGGCTACGCGGTGCACGTCGTCGACCCGGTGGCACGGCATGTGACCGACGCGGCGACCCGTCCGGGCGTGACGGCGACGCTCGGCGACGCCCGTGCGCTGCCCGTACCGGACGGGTCCGTGGACGCGGTCCTCCTGCTCGGCCCGCTCTACCACCTGACCGACCGCGACGACCGGGTCCTCGCGTGGCGGGAGGCGGGGCGGGCGGTGCGGCCCGGCGGCGTGGTGGTCGCGGCGACCATCAGCCGGTACGCGTCGCTCATGGACGGCTTCGCGAAGGGCTACTTCACCGACGCGCGCTTCCGTCCGCTCGTGGACGGCGCGCTCGCCTCGGGCCGGCACGCGAACGGGGATCCGACGCGGCAGTGGTTCACGACGGCCTACTTCCACCACCCGTCGGAGCTGCCCCTCGAGGTGACCGACGCGGGGCTCGTGCTGGACCGGGTGGTGGCGGTGGAGTCACCGTTGTGGCTGCTCGGGGAGCGCCTGGACGAGATCCTCGCCGACCGGGTCCAGGTGGACCTGTTGCTGGAGATGCTGCGCACCGTCGAGGCGGACCCCACGCTCCTGGGCGCGAGCAGCCACCTCCTCACCATCGCCCACCGTGCGCCCTGACCTGGTCCTTTACAGGCGCCAGCGGGCTCTGTAGCGTGCGACCACCACGGAATTGATCACGGGTGGGGGCGCCATGGGGTTCCTGTTCGACGAGCGGTACGCCCGCGGGTTCGAGCTGTTCGGCTGGCGCCACGTGCTGGTCCTCGCCCTGGCGGTCGGCTCGATCGTCGCCATGTACCACCTGCGCGGCCACCTGGCGCGGCCGACGGTCGGCCGGGTCTTCCGCTGGTCCGTCGCGGCCCTCATCGTCACCGGCGAGGTCGTCTTCCAGGTCTGGATGGCGTCCCGGCAGGGATTCCGGCTGGTCGAGGCCGTCCCGCTGGGACTGTGCGCGATGGTGGAGTGGATCACCGCGGTCGCCCTCGTCCTCGACCGCAGGGCCGTCATCAAGGTCATTCTCCCGTGGGCGTTCGTCGGGGCGTCCCTGTCGTTCATCGTGGTCAACATGGGGACGTCCTACGCGTTCCCGCATTTCCGGTTCGTCCACTATTTCGGGATCCACTGGCTGTTCCTGGTCGGCACCCTGTTCTACCTCTTCACGGGGCTGGTCAGGTACGGCTACCGCGACCTCCTGCGGTCGACGGCCTGGCTGGCCGGCGTCGCGCTGGTCGTCCTCGCTGTCGACCTGGTCACGGACCAGAACTTCATGTTCCTCGTCTCGTGGCCGGACGAGCTGGCGTTCGTCAACGAGCTGGCGCCCTTCCCCGCGAACACGATCGTGCTGATGCTGGGCGCGTTCGTCCTCTTCAACGTCTTCTATCTGATCTTCGCGCGGCTATCTGGACAGCAGGAAGTCGACCACCCTGGTGGGGAAGTGGGCGGTGAGCGCCGGGACGTGGCCGCCACCGGCGATGGCCCACAGCTCCACGCGGGTGCCGGCGCGGCAGCCGGTCCGGTATGACGTGACGGTGGTCTCGGCCCCGGTCAGGGACGAGTCGAGATCCAGGGGAGCGGCCGAGGTGGGCGCGTCGCCGCAGCCGTCGACGCGCCGCCAGACATCGAGCCCCGCGGCGGCCGACGGGTACGGGTGCGTGCCGTTCGCGCCGCCCGTGAAGGAGATGGTCGCGTCGGCCGTGCCGTGGATCTGCAGGACGCTGACCGGCCGGCTGGGGGTGCACCGCGCCGGATCGTCGGTCATCGCCCCGGCGAGCGAGACGATCGCGGAGATCTCCGCCGCGTGGTCGCAGGCCATCCGGTACGCCATGAAGCCGCCGTTGGAGTGGCCGATGAAGGCGACCCGGTCGGGGTCGACCGAGTACGCGGACTTCACCGCCCCGATGAGGCGGTGCAGGTAACCGGAGTCGTCCACGTCGTCGGCGTAGAAGCCGCAGCACGCGTCCGTCGCGTCCCAGAACTGGTCGCCGCGGGAGTCCCTGGTGCCGTCGGGCATCGCGTACAGGAAGCCGCGGCGGTCGGACTCCCCGGTGAGCTTGAAGTAGCTCTCCGCCTCGGCGGCGTTGGACGTGAAGCCGTGCAACGCCACCACGAGCGGCACCTTCGTGCCGGCCACGTACCCCGTCGGGATGTGCAACCGGAACGGCCGGCCGTCGAGGTCGACGCTGACCGTCGAGCCGGGCGCGCCGGTCGGCACGCTCGGGGTCCGGGCCTGTGACGTCGAGTCGCAGGCCGACAGCCCCAGCACCACCAGCACGGCGAACAGCCGCCCCGTTCTCGTCATGCCACCCATGCTGCCGGACGGAACGCGCCGCCGACAGGCCCTGCCGGTCCGTCCACTGGGGAAGAGGAGTGGCGACGGTCAGCGATCATGAACTGGTCACTTCAACCAGGGCGGGACGTGTGTTACCACCGAGATATGACGAGGGCAACGGGCCGGTCGTGTTGACCGTCGTCGGGCTGACCAGTCTCCTGCTGCAGGTCGGCCTGATCACGAACGTCCATGGACCTGTCGGTACGGGCCGCCGAGGACGACCAGATGCGCTTCCGCTTCTGGCGACTCATCTGGGTCACGTTGGCCATCTCGATCACCGTTGCGACGCTCGGCATCTGGGAACTCACCACGTAGCCGACAAATCGCCCATGGGCTAAACAATCTTGGCACCGAATCCGCGGAAATCCACGGGTTTCGTCCCAAGATCTGCTGCGGCGTCCGGCTGTGGGGCGTGACCTCGCGCGCCGGGTGCGGGTCGCCCAGCGGGTGACGTTCGGGCGATCGTGGTGTACCGGTTCGCCCATCCCGTCCTCAGCGACTGCCAGCCGACGGCGGACGGCCAGATCTGCAAGGGCTGGTTCCAGGCCGCGGCGATCTACTGGTGGACGGCCCTGGTGCTGCGGGTCGCCCGGGCCCGAGGCCTGGGCACCCGGGTGCTGCCGTACGTGATCACCGGCGTCGCGCTCGTCGCGCTGTCGGCCGCCTTCACAACGACGATGCTGATCCTCGACTATCCGTACTTCCCCGAGGAGCCGCCCGCCCTGGTCATGTTCCTGCTCCGTCTCTTCGACCCGACCGGCGTGATCGGACTGGCCCTGCTGGTGCTCGCGTGGTTGGAGCGGCAGGTCGCGCTGGCGGCGTTCGCGCTCGCCTACCTGGTGGTCGCGCTGGTGCCGATCAACTTCGGGTGGGGCGTCGGCTGGGGGCCGAACTGGGGCTTCGCGCCGCAGTTGGTCATCAACGGCGGCCTCCTGCTCCTGGGCAGCGCCGGCTTCGCGCTGGCGCAGCGCCTGCGGCGGCCCCGGTGACCGGCGCCGGACGAGACGGACGACCCCCATCCGGTCACCGGCCTGGACGACGTGGTGCACCAGCGGGTGCGGCTGGGCATCCTCACCATCGCGCACGAGGCCCGTCGGGTCGAGTTCGGCTACCTGCGTACGCAACTCCAGCTGACCGCCGGCAACCTCTCCCAGCACCTTGCCGTGCTGGAGACGGCCGGGTCAGTACGGAGGATCGGCGGGCCCGTCATAACCGCACAGTCCCATGCGTGGTGAGTTCACAATCTCGATCGGCTGGCCGTAGTCGTCGTGTGGGTGACTCTTGGCGTGCTGGGTGCACAAAGTGCCGGGCGAGTCCCATTCGGATTGACACTCGCGGCACAGGTGACTGGCGGGTTCGTCACATTCCACGCACGACGTCTCAGGGGCCAGGTTGCGGGAGAGGAGAACGATCGGCTGACGGCTCACCGGCGTCCCGTGCCGACTGCCAACCGTCTTGATCCGGGTGATGGACTCCGTGCCGAAGTCGTAAATATGGATGAGCTCTACGTCGTCGGTGAACACGGCGTCGACGCGCCGTGACTGCGCCACGTCGCGCCCGCCCCAACCGCCGACGGTGAACTTGCTCATGTGCCCGCAGCACTCGAGCCAGATCCTCCGAAGATAGCTGTCGATCTCGCGGAGCGTGGCTGTCCCGCGCACCTCTACATCGAGCCAGAAGGCGTTCTGGTAACCGTCCTGCACCCGCAGGTGTATGAGCGTCTGCGGCTTGCCGCTTGCGGCGTTGGCGAGTTGCTCCTGCCGGCGTGGGCAGTTGGCCAGATGCTTGACCATCACGCCCTTGGTCGTCTCGTGCGCGCAGAGGGTGCATCGCCCCTTGGCCGACTTTGGCATCCAGATTCGTCCCGATCGAGTTGTTCAGCGTCCGTATGCGAGGTTCAAGTCTAGGCGTCCACCGGTGAAGTCGAGCCGCTACGACCGCGAACGACCTCCTCACGGTGACGCGTCAAGCGACGCAGAACTCGTTACCTTCCGGGTCGGCCATGGTGACCCAGGTGTGTGGGCCCTGGCGGCCGTCCCAGAGTTTCGTGGCTCCTCGGGCGATCAGCCCGGCAACGACCTCGGCGCGGTCGGCGCCGCCGATGCGCAGGTCGAGGTGTAGGCGGTTGCGTCGCCGTTCGGGCCGGGCCGCATCGGTTGCTGGTTCGTCAGGTTTCCCCTCGGGCAGTCGCGGCACGAACTAAGAACCGATGGTGGCGAACCGGATGCCGGGGCAACGGCATGGTGCCTGATGCGAGGGGCCGTGACATCACGTTTTACGCGTTATACGCTCGGGCCGTGGGACGCGAGTACGCGTGGACGGACGCCGGGAAGGTGAGCGCCGCGGACCACGGGGTGGCCGATCGCGAGGTGGTCGAGGCGTTGTACTCACCGCAGCGGATCGAGAACCAGATCGGCACGTTGCTGCTCGCGGTCGCTGGGCTCGCGGACACGAGCCGTGTGATCGTGGTGCTGTGCGAGCGCATTGCCAGTGTGAACACCTTTGCGATCATGGCGGCTCGGCCGGCGACGCCTGAGGAGATCAAGTTGTGGATGGAGGGCACGCTGTGACGAGTCACCGAGACCCCCGGGCCATGAGTCGGGACGAGCTGGTGGCCTACTTCAATGCCGGCGGCGATATCTCCGAACTCCTGCGAGACGCGACAGCCGGTCCGGACCTTGGCCCGACCCCCTCACCGGACGCGATCCCGATGATTGTCACCGGCGTACGGCTGCCCTCCGATGTCGTGCGGCGGCTCGACCAGCTCGCCGGCAATGACCGGGGCGGCCGATCGGGCGTGATCCGCCAGGCGATCGACGAGTTTCTGGAGAGGCACGCAGGCGAAGCCGCGTAACCCCCGGTCAGGCGACACAGAACTCGTTGCCTTCCGGGTCGGTCATGGTGACCCAGGTGTGCGGGCCCTGGCGGCCCTCCCAGAGCTGGGTGGCGCCGCGGGAGATCAGGCGGGCGACGACCTCGCCGCGGTCGTCCCCGCCGATGCGGAGGTCGAGGTGCACGCGGTTCTTGACCGTCTTCGCCTCGGGGGTCGTCTGGAACAGCACCCGTCGGGCGGGCACGTCGCCGTCGGCCGGTGGGCGGATGGCCTGGCCCTCGCGCCAGACGAGGACCCCCTGGTGGGTCTTCGTGTCGGCCTCGGTGGCGAAGCCCTCGTCGACCATGCGTCGGATGAAGGCCTCGTCACTGGGCTCGACCTCCCAGCCGAGCGTCTCGGCCCACCAGTCGGCGAGGACGTGCGGATCGGAACAGTCAACGGTGACCTGGAAGTCGTATGCCATGGGCGGATGTTATCCAGGCCTACTGACATCAATCAGAATGCATTGACAGTTACGAATCTATGACGGATAGTGACACATCGGCGGCGCGGGGGAGTCGCGCCCGAGCGACCCGAGGGGGACACGATGCGGGCCCGACTGTGCAAGACCCTGGTGGCGGCCGTAACGGCGGCTGTGACCGTGCTCGCCTTGGCGGTGTCCCCGGCCGTCGCCGCGCCGACGACGCAGCGTTTCGCCTGTAAGTACCTGATCACCGGCAAATGGCCGAACGGGTTCAGAGCGGATCTCTTCATCTACAACAACGGTCCCGCCCTCAGCACCTGGACGGTGCGCTGGTGGTTCGCCGACCCGACCCAGGTCACCAGCACCTGGTACGCCAAGATCACGCAAGGCCCGGCCGGTTCCGTCACCGCCACGCCGCTGGCGTTCTTCCTGCCGGTCGACGCGAATGAGACGTTCAGCTTCGGGTGGAGCGCGATCGCCGCGACGACCGAGGTGCCGAAGCTCATCGTCGTCAACGGGTTCCTGTGCGATCAGCCGACAATCTAGCGCCGACCGGAAATCCTCTTGCGGACCGTCGTACCGTCGAGGGATGCCGACCGCCCAGCTGACCACGCGCCCCTACGCCGACGCGGACGCCGAGGCGGTGACGGACCTGCTCAACGAGGTCGACATCGCGGCCGGCGGACAGCCGGCCAACGACGTGGACGAGACCCGCGCCGTCATCGACTCGATCGTGCGGGACGTGGCGCGCGACACCCGCGTCGTGGTGACCGGCGACGGCGAGATCGTCGCGGTCGGGCTGGTCCCGACGCCGCCACCCGGCGGGTTCCGCGTCGACCTCGTGGGCGGCGTCCGCCCGCTCTGGTACGGGCGGGGGTTGGGCCGCGAGTTGCTCGACTGGCAGGTCGAACGCGCCCGCGAGATCCATCAGGCGGTGGCGCCGCAGGCGCGGTGGGCGGTGCACGCGGACGTGCTCGCGGGCAATGACCCGGCCATCCGGCTCTACCGACGGTTCGGCTTCACCGCGGTGCGCCACTGGTTCGAGATGGTGGCCGACACGTCGGGGGACGCGGGCGCGCGGGCGGTCGCCGCGCCGCTGCCCGAAGGGCTCGCCCTCGTGCCGTACTCGCCGGGTTTTGGAAATGATCTATATGCGGCGCACATGACGGCCTTCGAGGACCACTGGGGCTACCAGCGGCGGCCGGAGGACGAGTGGCGGCGGTTGACGGTCGAGTCGGCAACGTTCCTGCCCGCGCTGTCGCGGCTGGCGCTCGCGGGCAACCGCGTCGCGGGGTACTGCCTGGCCTACACCGACCCGCAGCCGCACCGGGTGTACGTGGGACATGTGGGCACGTCACGGGAGTGGCGCCGGCGCGGGGTGGCGAGCGCGCTGCTGGGCGCCGTGCTGGCCGCGGCGGGCAACGCGGGTGCGGAGGAGGTCGTGCTCAACGTCGACGCGAGCAGCCCGACCGGGGCGGTGGGCGTATACGAGCGGGCCGGGTTCGAGGTCGACTCGCGCGGCGTCACCTACGCGCTGACGCTGGAGTCACGCACCGCTATTGACTAATTTCTATGCGTAACTCATAGTGTGCCGAGTATGAGGCACACCACCATCCGAGGGCTTGCGGCCGCCGCCGTGGCCGGCCTCGCCGCCGTCAGCATCGCCCCGTCGCCGGCCGTCGCGGCCACCCCCGCCATCACCTGCGAATACATCCTCTGGGCCAAGTGGCGCGGCGGATTCGGGGCCGACATCGAGGTCCGCAACACCGGCCCGGCCATCAGCAACTGGGTCGTGCGTTGGAGCTTCGACCACCCCACGACGGTCGTCACCACCTGGAACGCCGTGCTCACGCAGACGCCCGACCAGGTCGCGACCGCCACGAGCGTGCCGTGGAACACCACCCTCGCCACCAACGCCCTGCTGCGGTTCGGCTGGAGCGCGGTCGCCGCGGTCACCGAGGTGCCGACCGACCTGACGGTCAACGGCGTGCCGTGCTGAACTCCGCCTCGTCCAGGTCCGGCACGCCGAGCTTGCGGTAGGCGACCCGCGCCCGCCGGCGGTACGCGTCGGCGTCGTCCGCGCGGCCCGCCGCCGCCAGCGCCGCCACCAGCCCCGCCAGCGCGCGGGCGTGCTCGTACCGGTCGCCGTTGCGCTTGGCCAGGTCCTGCGCCCCACGATGGGCCGCGATCGCGTCGGCCGGCCGACCCCGCGCCGTCCAGCACTCGCCGACCGTGTTGAGCGCCTCCAGCCGCAGGCTGCCCTCGTTGATCTCGTCGGCGATCGTGAGCGCCCGGTCCAGGTGCTCGGTGGCCTCCCGGTGCCGGCCGAGCCGTTGGTACGCCGCGCCGATGGCCGCGTGCGCGCTGCCCTCGCCGCCGCGGTCGCCGGCCGCCAGGCAGGCCGCGAGCGCCTCGTCCAGGTGGCGCAGCGCCGCCTCGTGGTCGCCGCGGCGGCGCTCGGCCGCGCCGAGGTTGTCCAGCGCGTACCCGAGCAGGCGCCGGTCGCCGAGCGCCGCGAAGATCTCCGCCGCCTCGGCCTGGTTCGCCACCGCCGCCGCGTGGTCGCCGAGCCGCAGTTGCAGGGCCCCCAGGTTGACCAGCTGGGCGCCCACGCCGTGCCGGTTACCGGCCTGCCGGTACCCGGCGAGGGCCGCCTGAAAGTGCTCCAGCGCCTGCGGGTAGTCGCCGAGCCGCTCGTGGACGAGCGCCAGCCGGGCCCGCGCCCGGGCCTGCCCGGCCGTGTCGCCCGCCGCCCGGAACGCCGCAAGCGACCGGTCGAAGCAGCGCCGGGCCGTGCGGTGGTCGCCGAGGCACCAGTGGGTGCTGCCCAGGTTCGTGAGGACGTGTGCCTTGTCGGCGGCCGTGCGTGCCGCCCGCGCCGCGCCCGCGTGCACGGCGAGCCCGTCCTGGTAGTGCCCGCCCACCTCGAGGTAGCGCCACAGCGCCGTGGACAGCGCGACCGCGTGCTCCGCCCAACCGTGCGCGGCGGCGTGCGTGGCGGACGCGACGATGTTGGCCCGGTGCGCGTCGAGCCACTGCCCGGCGGCGTCCGGACCGGCGGGTCCGGGCCCGGTCGCGTCGAACCGCGCCCCCGGCCCGTCGTCCAGTGTCGCCCGGTCGTGCGGGAACAGGGCGCGGGCGGCCCGACGGACGGCGCGGCAGTAGTGGTCGAGCAGGCGCGTGACCGCCGCGCGCGTGTCGGTCAGCCCGACGGCGCGCTCCACGGCGTAGGCGCGCAGCAGGTCGTGCATGCGCCAGGTCGGCTTGCCGGACCCGTCGCGACCGCCGCGCATGACCAGGTGGGCGGCGACGAGCTGGTCGAACGCCGGCTGCGCCCCGGCGAGGTCGCGATCCACCAGCGCGGCGACGGCCGAGGCGGGCAA
>NZ_BAAALT010000268.1:0-4870 GCF_039528515.1 Luedemannella flava | reverse complement strand
GGCCGCGGGTGCGGCCTCGGCGGGTCCGGCGAGGGAGGGGCTGCTCATCGCGAGCTTCTCCGTCCGCTCGGTTTCAGGGTTAGGAGAGGTTGCTGACCGCGGTCTTGACCTTGGCGGACACGGTGGCCGGCAGCGGGGCGTAGCCCAGCTTGGTCAGGGTGGCCTGGCCGTCGCCGGCCGCGTAGCCGAGGAAGCCCTTGACCAGCGCGAGCTTGTCGGCCGGGGTGCCCTTGCCGCAGACGATCTCGTAGGTCACCAGGACGATCGGGTAGGCACCCGCGGCCGTGGTGTTGTAGTCGACCGTCAGCTTCAGGTCGTCGCCGGTGCCGGCGACCTGGGCGCTCTCGATGGTCTTGCCCGCCGACTCGGCGGTCAGCTCGGTGTACTCGCCGGCGGCGTTCTTGACCTTGACCTTGGCGAGGCCGTTGACCTCGGCGAACGACCACTCGACGTAGCCGATGGCGCCCTTGTTGGCCTTCACCGCGCCGGCCACACCGTCGGACTTCGGCTCGCCCTGGCCGCCCTCCTTGAGGGGCCACTCCTTGGCGTTGCCGTAGGTCCAGTCGGCGGCGGCCGTCTTGCTCAGGTACTTCAGGAAGTTGTCCGTGGTGCCGGACGAGTCGGCGCGGTGCACCGGGAGGATCGCGGTGGCCGGCAGGGTCACGCCCGGGTTGTCGGCGGCGATGGCCGCGTCGTTCCACTTGGTGACCTTGTTGGCGAAGATCTTCGCCACGGTCGCCGGGGAGAGCTGCAGGTTGGTGACGCCGTCGATGTTGTAGACGATGGCGATGGGGCCGATCACCAGGGGAAGGTGGATCGCCTTGTTGCCGGCGCCGCAGCGGGTGTCCGCCTTGGGCTGCTCTTCGGGGTCCTTCATCGCGGAGTCCGAGCCGGCGAAGTCCGCCGTGCCGGCGATGAACGCCTGGATGCCGGCGCCGGAGCCGGTGCCCTGGTAGTCGATGGACGCGCCGGAGCACTTCGCCGCGTAGTCCTTGATCCACTGGTCCATGGCGTTCTTCTGAGCCGTGGATCCCTGGGCGGTGAGCTTGCCCGTCGCGCAGTCGGACGCGGAGGCGGAGGCGGTGCTGTTATTCGTGCCGTTGCCGGTGTTGTCGTCCGTACCGCACGCGGCGAGCGCGAGCGTCGCGGTCAGCAGTGCGCCGGCCAGGATGCCGTGCCGCTTGAGCTTCACGTGCTGTCCCTTCGAGGGGTGGGTGCCGGTAGGGGATTACCGGGCCGGTGTTCTGACCGGCTGAGCAGGACGCTAAGCGCGAGAGGTGGACGGCTAACCCGACGTCGGTGAACGCTTCGTGAACACACCGGACCGCCGAGGTGACGTGACGCCACGCTCCCCGGCGGTCCGTGCGGCTGTTGTCTTAATGTGCCAGTTTGCGCATCCGGAAGGCGGCGACGATGTCCGTGACGCCGTGCGTGAGCGCGATGACGGCGACGTAGACGATCAGCAGGTACGCCGAGCGTTCGAACCTGCCCGCGGCCCAGAACCCGAAGATCAGCTCAATGATGCCGACCACGAGCAGCAGCCACCAGGCATCGTTCTCCTCCTTGGTGAGGAACGCGAGCACGACGTCGGCCGCCCCCTTGAACAACAGGTACCAACCGATGAACGCCGACAGCCAGAAGAACGTGTTGCCCGGGTGGAGCATCGCCACCACCCCGGTGACCAGGAAAATTCCCGCGAGTACGCCGTGCAGCCAGCGCCAGCCGGGGGCGGTGAACGCGTGCACGGCCTCCATGACGCCCGCGGCCAGGATCACCACGCCGGCCAGGATGGCGATCGTCTCGACCGTGGTCAGCGAGAACCGCAGGACCACCCAGGCGATGATGATCCAGCAGATGCCGGTGATCAGGAAGAACCACCATTGCGCCCCACGCATGGCCGGCGGAGCCGGAAGTGCCGTCACGTTCCCACCCCCATAGATGAACGCCTGTTCACGCTGGTCACCCCTCCGAGCCGTCGGGGATGACGAGGTTGATCAACCAGCTGACGACGGACACGATGATCGCGCCCCAGAAGCCGTCCCAGAAGCCGTCGACGTGGAACGGCAGGTTGAGCGACTCGGCCAGCCAGCCGACGAGCAGGAACAGCCCGGCATTCACCACGAGGGCGAACAGGCCCAGCGTGATGATGTAGAAGAAGCAGCCGAAGATCTTTATGATCGGCTTCAGGATGGCGTTGACCAGGCCGAAGATGATCGCCACGATGATCAGCGTCACGGCGTTCTGCCAGGTCTTGTCGGCGTCCAGGTAGATGCCGTCGACGATCAGCGTGGCGATCCACAGGGCCACCGCAGTGACCACTGTGCGGATGAGAAAGCCCATCCCGTCCCTCCCTTCGATGGTTAGCGTCGGTCCTGCTGCGGAATGACGACCTCGCGGACGAGCATCTGGATCGAGGCCCAGGCCGGCACGGCCACGAGGACGCCGAGGACGCCCATCAGCGCCCCGCCGACGAGCGCGCAGACGATCGCGGCGAGGTAGGAGACCTTGACGGCCCGGCTCATCACCCGCGGGTACACGAGCCAGTTCTCGACCGCCTGGTAGACGCAGAAGAAGCCGATGGTGGCCAGGGCCAGCCCGAACGACTGGGTGAACGCCACCAGCGACACGATCGTGGACCCGATGGTCGCCCCGACCTGCGGGATGAGGTCGAAGAAGGCGACGATCACCGCCATCAGCGCCGGGTACGGCACGCCGGTCAGCGTGCACCAGGCGAACGCGCACGTCCCGGCCACGAGCGCGATGCCGACCGCCCCCACCAGGTAGCCGCCGACCCGCTCCTCGACGGCCTCCGTCAGCGCCGCGACCCGCGCGCGCCGGGACGCCACCACCAGGCGCAGCGCGCCGGCGCGCACCCGGTCCAGCGCCACGAGCAGGCACATCGCCAGCATCGCGGTGGTCCCGGCGATGATCACCCCACCGAGTACGCTCACCGCGCCGCCGAGCAGGCCGCCGGCGACGTCGGCCAGGCGCGCGGGGGTGGCCAGCGTGGTCAGCTGGGCCTTCAGCTTGGCGCGCTCCTGGTCGCTCATGGCCGAGACCCGGTCGAGGAGGTCGTCGACGTACCCGGGGACGTGCTCCAGGAAGGTCGACACCTGCCCGACGAGCGCGGGCAGGGCGACCGCGACCGCCGCGACCAGCGCCACCACCACGATCGCGACGACGGTCAGCGCCGCGTGGGTTCGCCGCATGCCCCGCCTGGTGAGCGCCTGCACGGGCCGGTCGAGGCCGACGGCGATGAACAGGGCCGTACCGAGCATGGCCAGGACGGTGGCGATGTGGGCGGCCGCGAGGAAGGCGGCGAAGGTCAGCAGGGCGCCGGCCGCCGCGAGCAGGCCGAACCGGAACTGGGCCGCGCGCAGCGGCGGGCCTGGTTCGCCGATCGGTCGCGGCGTCCGCTGCTTCATCGCTACCTCCAGGCATATGATCGCCCGTTCCGACCGCAAGAGCACATAAATCGCATAAATTGGGCATCATGGCCGATCCGTGGCGCCCGCCCCACCGCACCTACGGCGGATCTTGGGACGAAAACGTCGCTACAGCGACACTTTTGTCCCAAGATCCGTTGCGGTGGAGGGGTGGCCGCGGGCTGGCGCGGCGGGGGACCACGGCGGCCGGGGCCGGGGTCGGCGCCGTGGACGAGGGCGGGGGCGCGACGTGAGTGGCGAGCCGCTGGGGGTCGACGAGCGGGCCGAGCTGGCGCAGCTGCGGGCCGAGTTGGCCGTGCTGCGGGCCGAGGTCGCCGCCGGGCGGCACGGGCGGTGGGGCCGGCTCGGGCGCTGGCTCGGCGCCTGCGTGATCCTGCTGCTCGCCGCGGTGCTCGGCGGGGTCTCCCTCGTCGCCGGGTACGTGCGCGGCCAGGTGCTCGACACCGACACCTACGTGGCGACCGTGACGCCCGTCCTCGCCGACCCCGCCGTGCAGGACGCCGTCGCGCAGCGGCTCGCGAACGAGATCGTGACCCGTACCGACCTGACGGGGATCGCCAACAAGGTGGCCGAGCGGCTGGTCGCCGAGGGCGCGCCGCCGGCCGTCACCGCCCTGGTCGACCCGTTGGTGAACGGGCTCAACTCGTTCCTCTACAACCGGATCCGGCCGCTGCTGGCGACCGAGCAGGTGCAGGCCGTGTGGCGGCAGGTGAACACGCTGGCGCACCAGGCCGTCGTCACCGTCCTGACCGGCGCGGAGGGGACGTACCTGAACAGCACCGGGGACACCGTGACGCTCGACCTCGGGGCGGTCCTGGAGACCGTCAAGCAGAAGCTCGTCGAGCAGGGGCTGACGTTCGTGGAAAGGATCCCGGAGATCTCCATCCCGTTCACCGTCGTGCAGTCCGACAAGCTGCCGGAGCTGCGCACCTACACGCGCGTGCTCGACGCCGTGGCGACCTGGCTGCCGTGGGTCGTGCTCGCGCTGGCCATCGCGGGCGTCCTGGCCGCGCCCAACCGCCGTCGGGGTATCATCACCGGCGCGATCATGCTGGGCGTGGTCGCGGCCCTGCTGTTGTTCGGGACCGCCGTCGCCCGGGCGTACTACAAGGACAACCTGCCGCCGACCCTGCCGCCGCAGGCCGCCCTCGCCGTCTTCGACACCCTGCTGCGGTTCCTGGTGTCCGCGCTGCAGACGATGCTCGTGGCGCTCGGCCTCATCGTGCTCGTCGCGCTGTGGTGGGGCCCCAGCCCGCCGGCGGTCTTCGCCCGGCGCTGGGCCGACCGGGGCCTGGACGCGCTCGGCGCGCAGCTCGCCCGCGCGGGCCGCTGGGCCGTGGTCGCGGGCCGCGCCGTGGCGCCCGCCCGGCACGTCATCTACGTGCTGATCTGCGTGCTGGCCATCGTCGGCTTCGTGGCGGGCG
>NZ_BAAALT010000267.1:0-49842 GCF_039528515.1 Luedemannella flava | reverse complement strand
GCCGGGCCGACGGGCGGCGCCGGCCGGAGCCGTAGGGACGCGTCCGGGACCGCGCGCAGGCACGCGACGCATCGGCGCAGCGCGGCCGCGCCGGCCCGCCACAGCAGCGCGCCACCGGTGCCGATGAGCGCCTGGACCAGGCAGCCGACGAGCAGGACCAGCGGCGGCGGGAGGATGTGCTCGCCCGCGACGCCGGAGCGCGCAAGCTCCACGGCGAGGAAGCCGACCGTCGACAGGGGAGCATGCAGCGCCCACGCCTGGTGACCGGACAGGCCGCGCCGGATGACGGGCGACAGGGCCGCGACCAGCGCGGTCACGCCCACGAACGCCGCGATGATCACCGTAGCGGCCCGGCTGTCGTGGACATGCTCAACGCCGGCGGCCACGCCGTGATCGGCCCCGTGACTGTGGGCCAACAGGCGCAGGACGACCTCGTGGCCGCACAGCCAGCCGAGCACGCCGAAGGCCAGCGCCGAGGCGGCGGTCGTCAGCGGGCCGCCGCGTAGCCGGGTCGTCATGGGTGTCCTTCCCGGTCTCCGGGGAGGTCCCACCCTATGACGACCCGGCGCCCGGCGGTGTCGGGGTCAGGACAGGGTCAGCGTGGTGGTCACCCGCTGGGTCGCCGCGCCCGGGTAGGCCACGTCGACCGCGATCGTCACCGTCCCGGTGGGCCGCCTGGTCGTCGGCCACGGCACCAGGTACGACCGCGAGATCGGGTCGTACAGCGGGGTGACCGCCGGGAGCGTCTGCGCGCCCGACGCGGAGACCTTGACCCGGGTCAGGCCCACGACCAGGCCCTCGACCCACGGGATCGGGGTGCCCGAGGCGTCGGCGAGCGTCACCCTGATCGGCACGGTCGTCCCGGCCCGGACGCTGGCGCCCGCGGCCGGCGAGGTGATCGTCACGGCGTACCGGACGAACTGGGTGACCGCCGTCGCGGAGCTCGCGAGCAGGGCCGCGCTCCCGGAGTAGGCGGCCGTGACCGTGTGCGTGCCGGCGGGCAGGGCCGCGGTCTCCAGGCCGGCCACGCCGCCGGTCACGGCGACGGGGGCGCCGAACGGGCGACCGTCGACGGTGAACTGCACCGTGCCCGCGACCGGGACGCCGGCCGGGCCGGCCACCGTCGCCGTGAACCGCACCGGGGCGCCCAGCACCGACGGGCTGCCCGAGGTGGCGAGCGTCGTCGTCGTGGCCGCCCGGGTCACGCTCGGCGCGAAGCCGACCACCACCGGGTCGTGGTCGCTGGTCCGGAACCGGTCCGGGGCGTACAGCGAGGTGATCTGGCCGGCGCTCTTGAAGTCCGTCAGGTAGTCGAGCACCGACGGCTCGTCGGCGTTGTGGTGCGCGTCGCCGGCCCCGGTCACCTGCGGCACGGCGCTGGCCGATGCCAGCACGTAGTCCAGGTAGCCCCACTGCCCGTCGAACACGTACGAGTACGCGTCGTCGCCGTGGTAGGCCTTGACGAGGTTGGTGTAGCCGGCCGCCTCCAGCGCCGCGATCGGGTCCTCGCCGGCGTAGGAGTTCAGGTCGCCGACGATGAACACGTCCGGGTCGCCGACGGCCGGCACCACCGTGTCCGCGAGCCAGCCGGCCAGCGTGGTCGCCTGCGTGGTGCGACGCGCGTTCCAGCAGCTCTGACCGTCGCCCTGATCGGTGTCCGGGCCGGAGGTCGGACAGGAGCCCTTGGACTTGAAGTGGTTGGCCACGACCGTGAACCGGCCGCCGTCCGGGGTGGTGAACGCCTGGGCCACCGGGCGGCGCTCGTAGATCGCGTCCTGGTTGACGAACGTGCCGAACGCCAGCGGCGTGACCGCCGCGGCGCGGTAGATGATGCCGGCCTTGATCGCGTCGGTGCCCGCCACGTCGACCACGCCGGTGGCGGCGTCGGCGTCGACGAACGCCCAGGTACCCGGGCCGTCGGCCGCGTTCAGGGCGTCGACGAGCGCCCGCACCGCGCTGGTCGGGCCGTACCCGTTGTTCTGCATCTCCATGTAGCCGATGACGTCGGCGTCGAGGAAGCGCAGCGACGCGACCTCCTTGGCGAGCTGGCGCTGGTACTCCGTGGCGTCGCTCGCGCCCCGGCAGTCGGTGACCGCGCCCTGCGTGCCGAAGCGGCAGTTGGTGAACTCGGTGAAGAAGTTGAGCAGGTTCGCGCTGGCCACGCGCACCGACCCGGCGCCCGTGTCCGGCGGGGTCGTGGGGCGCTCGTTGGCCGCGACGAACGTGGCGGCGCCGCCGAGCGCGCCCAGCGGCCGCAGCCGGTAGGCGTTGCCGCTGGCCGCGTTGCCGGCCCAGGTGTAGGTGAGCACGCCGACCGGGTCGGTCACCGTGTCGCCGCCGCGCAGCGTGTTGCTCGCGGACAGCGGCTGACCGCCGCGCCCGAACGCGATCGGGTCGGGGTTCTGGCCGTTGGTCGCGTCATCGATGATCAGCCGGTTGCGGTTGTTGGCGGCCTGCGCCGCGGCGACCGCCGCCGTGTCCGTGGCGCGGATGTCCGAGGTGGGCTGGCGCAGCCGGCCGCCCGACGACACCACGACCTGGCCGAACCGGCCGAGCTGGAAGTGCTCGGTGACGGTAAGCGTCTGGTGCACCCGCACCAGCATCCCCTCGTACGGTTCGAGGTCGGTCACGGGCAGGGTGATGTCGACCGGGGTCACCGGCGCGGTCGTGCCGCACGCCTCGACGCCGCCGACCGCCGCGGTGAGCTGCGTCTGGCCCTGGAACTCCGACACCGTGCCGGTCACCTGGACCACGTCGCCGGGGGCGACGACGTTGGCGCTGCCGTTGAAGACGAACACACCGTCGGAGGTGGCCGGGAGGCCGTCGCCGGCGTCCTGCAGGTAGAACCCGCGCAGCGCGGGGCTCGCGCCCTCGTAGTCGCCGACCACGGTGCCGCGGATGGTCACCGAACTGCCGGCCACCGGACTGAGGTCGCCCGCGCCCTGCACCGAGCCGATGGCGACCGCGGCCGTCGTGCACGGCACAGGCGGGGCGGTCGTGGTCGGGGCGGTCGTGGTCGGGGCGGTCGTCGGCGGCGCGGTTGTCGGGGCCCCGGTCGTGGGTTCAGCCGTCGTGGGCGCGGCCGACGTGGGTTCAGCCGTCGTCGGCGCCGCGGTCGTGGGCCCGGACGTCGTGGGCGTCGGCGCGAAGGCGACGCCGCGCAGGGCCGTGTTCGCCGGGGGCGTGGCCAGCACGGTCGAGGTGGCGGCGATGGTGGCGTCGAAGGCGGCCGTGTCCTCGACCTTCACGAGCTGGCCGCCGCTGGTGGTGGTCGTGGCGAACAGCGTCGCGCCCGACCCGGTCACCGCGCCGGTGATGCCGCGCGCCCCGGCGCCGCCCGGCCGGAACGCGCCGCGCGCGGTCCACGTCGCGCCGTCGAAGGAGAACTTGAGGACGCCGCCCGCCGTGCCGTTGTCGTCGGCGACGTACAGGGTGTCGACCCCGGGGACCGTCGCGTCACGGTCGAGCGCCGCGAACCCGTACGGGCTGGGGGCGGCCGCCGCCAGCGCCGGGGTCTGGCCGCCGGTGGTCGGCAGGCCCGCGCCCACGGCGTACAGGCCGGTCGGGGAGCTGCCCGTGGTGACGTAGAGCTGCCCGGCCACGATCCCGGCGACCCGCAGGTTCACCGGTGCCGCGCTGTTGATCTGCGTGGAGGTCGAGGCACCGGCCGCGGCGAGGCGCACCCCGCCGGCGGAGCCGACGGTCCAGAAGCGGCTGCCGTCGTCGGTCACGGCGCCGCGGATGTTCCCGCCGCTGTACGCGTCCGTCAGCGCGGTCGACGTGTCCACCACGCCCGCGCCGTCGACGCGGGCGACCACCCGCGCGGTCGTGGCGGCGGCCGTCCCGGCCACGGACGCCGTGCCCGGGTCGGCGTCGTATCCGCCGAGGGTCAGGTAGCGCCCGTCCGCCGAACGCGCCAGCGCCCCTTCGGTGGTCGCCGATCCGCTGACGGTCAGCCGCCGGTTGGCACCGGTGCCTGTCGTGGGCAGCGCCACGGTCCGCACCAGGGCGCCCGCCGGGGTGTACTCGTCCAGGAACGCCTCGGTGGCCGCCGAGCTCAGCGCGGCCGACCCGGTGCCCACCCGCAGCACGACCAGGTTGCCCTCCCCGAAGTCCGCGGCCGCGGACGAGGCGTTCACGACCACGGCGGCGAGGGAAACGGCCAACAGTGCGGCAGTCACACCCGCGACCCGACGACGACTCCAACGACCCACGGCACGAACCTCCACACTGGAGCGCGGCTTCCGGCCCCGCCAACGTACGTGCCCGGCTACCGGCCGGAAACCCTCTTCGCAGCGTTCGCGAAATGTTCAACGACCACTGACTGCGGCCCACCGACGTTTGGACCGTCAGGCTGGGAATTCAGCGCGCGATAACCTGCGTAACGGTCCAAACACCGCAAGAAAGGCTAACGCTCGATGAAGGCGGCTCGGAGAGTTGCGACCAGCGTGTCGGTCAGGCCCAGGGCAGTGGTGAAGTAGTCGTCGATCGTGCCGTAGCGGTGGTGCATCTCGTCAATGGCCGCGTTGAGGTACTGCTCGCGGACGCCGAACACCGGCATGAGCAGCTCCGGGTCGCCGCCCCGGGCGGCGAACGCGTCGAACTTCGGCTGCAGGGCTGGCAGCAGCTGCGCGTTGGTGAGCAGGTAGTCGGCCCGGACCAGCTCGTCGGGCACGCCGAGCACGAGCAGCAGCGCGGCGGCCGCCCAGCCCGTGCGGTCCTTGCCGGTCAGGCAGTGCACCAGCGCCGGCCGGCACGCCGGGTCGGCCAGCTCCAGATAGAGCTGCCGGTACGCGGCGCGGGCGCTGTCGGAGGCGACGATCTGCCGGTACGCCCCCTCGAACATGGTCACGGCCCGGCCGTTGCTGAGCAGCTTCGTCGCGAGCGCCGGGTCGGCGAGCACGTCGGTCAGGGTCGCGGGCGCCGACCGCATCGCGTCGGCCAGCACGTCGAGCGACACGTACACCGCGCCGTCGGGCAGCCGGTCGGGCGCCTGGTCGCGCTCGGCGACGGTGCGCAGGTCGTAGATGGTGCGGATGTTCAGCGCGCCGAAGGCGTCGAGGTCCGCGTCGGCGAGCCTGCTGAGATCGACCGATCGGTAGAACAGGCCGGCACGCACGCGTCCGCCGTCGGCGGTCGGCCAACCGCCGAGGTCACGCAGGTTGGGCAGGGACGCGATGCCGATCGCACAACCGGGCTCCCCCACGCGGGGCGACCCGGCGGTCACGGTGTTCTCCATGGACGCAGCTTAATGACGGAAACCGGGCCGCCCCACCGGATATGCCAGCGGCGGCGGCCCCGCATGTCCTCGGGGCCGCCGCCGATTCGCTGGCTCACAGCGCGGTACAGGTTACCGACGGCGCCGTATTCGTGCCATTCCAGGACCCGAGGAACCCGAATGTCGTACTTGCCCCGCCGGCCAGGGCCCCGTTGTAGGACACGTTCGTCGCGGTCACGGCCGAGCCGCTGGCCGTCACCGTGGCGCCCCACGACTGCGTGACCGTCTGTCCATTGGCGAACGTCCACGTCACCCGCCAGCCGTTGATGGCCGAGGGACCGGCGGTGACCTTGACGTCGCCCTGGAACCCACCCGGCCACTGGCTGACCGTGGTGTAGGCCGCCGAGCACCCGCCCGACACCGGCCCGGACGTCGCCGCCCGCGTGGTGACGGGCGCGGAGGTGACCGGCCGCGTCGTGATCGGCGCGGACGTGACGGGCGCGCTCGTCGGCGGCCGCGAGGTGACGGGCGCGGACGTCGGCGGCCGCGAGGTGACAGGCGCGGACGTCGGCGGCCGCGTCGTGACGGGCGCCGAGGTCGGCACGACCGTCGTCAACCACGCGCCCCCGGACGACGAGTCCAGCCACGCGGCGCGCTGCTGCATCCACGTCTTGAGCTGCTGGACCTGACCCTGCCAGGTGTTGGCGGTCGGCGTGATGAACGGCCCGATCATCTGCGTGGACAGGTTCGGCCACTTGGTGAAGTTGCGCTGCGCGGCGTTGCCGAGCGGCGCGGTGAGCTGGTTGATCCGCGCCTCCAGCGACGCGTTGGACAGGATCCCCTGGCGCAGCGTCGACCAGCGCTGCTTGATCAGGTTTACGAACGCCGGGTCCTGCATGAGCCGGTTGACCCAGTCGTTGGCCACCGGGGTACGCGTCTGCTGGTACTGCCAGCCCGAGGTGGAGTTGTTGTTGAAGTACCCGCCGACACCGAACGTCAGGTCGCTGTCCCAGATCGGCCCGGCGAACAGCTTCGCGCCACGGTCCTTGTACAGGTAGAAGCTGCGGATGTAGGCGTCCATGTCGCGGCCGAGCTCGTAGAGGATCACCTGGTCGACGAACGAGTTCACGTCGATGTAGGCGGCGTACCCGGTGTTCGGGTCCGTCCACGAGCCGCCGTGCAGCGCGTCGGAGAACTGCTTGACGTAGTTGGTGATCCAGGTCTTCTGCGCGGCGACCAGCGGGTCCGGGTCGGCCACCTCCAGGAACTGCCAGCAGTTGGCCCCACTGCACGGCAGCGTGGGTTCCTCGGCGGCCTGCCACTCGAAGTGCATGATGTAGCCGCCGCTGATGGTCGGCTCGGTGACGTCGTCCTCGTCGAGGTCCTTGAGGTTGTTGCGGTTCTTGGAGTTCTTGATGGTCTCCATGGCGACGTACACGCCCTGGTAGTCGTCGGCGCCAACCGGCTGCGCGTCGGTGTTGAAGTACAGCTCGACGAACCTGTAGCGCGGCGCCGGGTGCCCCATCTCCCGGTCGAGGTCGAACATGAGCGCGTCGCGCACGAGCGACTTGTCGGAGAACGGCCCGCGCAGCACCCAGTCCGAGTCGGAGGGCAGGCCGAGGAACGGGTAGTCGGCGTCGTCGTCGGTGTTGTCGCGGAACTCGACCCGCCACGGCTTCTTGGCGAACATCGTGCTGGAGTTGCCGTGCAGGTGCACCCCGGCCCGGGTGGCGAGCACGGGCGCCCCGGCGAGCGAGCCCGCGGGCAGCTCGAGCAACGCCGCGTCGACGTAGTCCCGACCCGGCACCCCCTTGCCGTAGTTGTCGATGACCAGCACGGGCAGGTCGTGCGAGGTGGACACGTTCTGCGCGACGTACAACTGGGAGCCCGGGTTGCCGCTCGCCGCGCCGCTCACGAACGCCTGCGCCCGCAGCTGGGTGGTGCGCGTGATCTGCACCGCCGAGCCGTAGACGGGCGAGCTCGCCGACGGCACCGAGCCGTCCGTCGTGTAGCGGATCTGCGCACCGGCGATCGCCGTGCTCAGGGACACCGACACGCTCCCGGCGAAGGTGCCGCTAGGGGTGGAGTACACGATGTCGCCGGCCTGGTCACCTGCCGCGTTAGCGGCCAGAGGCAGCGCAGCGACATTTCCGGTGTCGGCCGCGATCGCCCGCGTCGTGGCGAGACCCGCCACGAGTACGACGACGAGCCCGGCGGGCACGACGGTTTTCAGCAGGGACCTTCTCATGTGCGGGTCACGTCCTCGGGGGTCAGAGCCAGCTGGTGGAGTGGGTGGCGACCGTGCGGCCGGTTGGCACGAAATGCCGGCGCAGGGTCTGCCGCCACGGCGGGGCGGGCAGTTCGGGGCGCAGGGCGGCGAGCCCCGTGGCGTACTTGGAGATGCGGGCGGGCCGGTGGCCCCGCCGCCACAGCAGGCGGTCGGCCCAGGAGGTCGTCGAGCCCGACTTCGTCTCGATGATGGCGACGCCCGGCAGGTGCAGCCGGCGCCCGGCGTCCTCCCAGGTGAGCCGGGTGTCGACAGTGACCCGGCTCGCCGTGTCCGGCAGGTACAGGGTCGTGCGTTGGTACCGGGTGATCAGCGTCGGCACGAACGCCGAGTCCGGGTCGACGGGCACCGCGCCCGCCTCGAGCGCGCCGCGCACGAACGGCCGGCCCGGGTGCAGGCTGGCCCGGTCGTCCAGGGCGTACGGGGACCGGTTCTTGACCGTACTCCCGCGTTGTCCCGCGGTTTTGACCTCGAGCCAGCAGTCGCCCGAGTCGAGGTAGCACCGCGTCCGGATCTTGAACCGGCGCCGCCGCCGGTAGGCGGTGAGCCGGTAGCTCAACAGGTCCGGGGTGTCGAAGTAGAGCGACTCGTAGGCGAACGACCGGGCGCCGTCGATCTCCAGCACCCGGGCCCCGGTCACCGCCGCGGCGAGCAGCGCGTCGACCTCACCGAGCGGCACGACGTACTTGCGGTCGACGCGGGTCTGCAACGCGGCCAGCGCGAGCAACTCGTCGAGCCCGATGGCCGGCGGGTGCCACAGCGGCTCGCGCACCGCGGTGGCGGTCACCGGGGCGCCCCGGTCGACACGGGCACCCGCACGCCCGACGGCGCCTGCGAGTAGCGCACGTCCACGGTGGTCGTGTCGTTGACGAGGTCGAGGCGTTGCACGGTCGCGGCCCGCACGCGGGCGCCGAGCAGCTGCTCCAGGTGGGCCAGGAGCGCGACCCGGTCGGTGATGGCCGAGTCGAGCACGATGATCTGCTGGTGGTACCCGCGCAGCAGGCGGGGGTGGTCGCCGGCGTACATGACCAGCAGGAGCAGCGCGACGAGTCCGCCCGAGATCCAGTTGGGCCTGCCGAGCGCGCACAGGATGCCCAGCGCGAGCGAGGCGAAGAAGTACGCCACCTCGTGCTGGTCAAGCTCGGTGGAGCGGAGCCGGATGATGGACAGCACGCCGAACAGGGCGAGCCCGAGCCCCAGGCCGGTCCCGCTGGAGGTCTGGCTGACGGCGCTGGCGACGGCGAGGACGCCGACGTTGACGCCGAGGTACGCGACGACGAGGTCCCGCCGGCGGTGGCGGGGGAAATACAGTCCGAAGACGAGTAGGCCGACCGCCACGATGTCGATCACGAAGGACCAGATCTGCGACAAGTCCGTCTCCTCCAGGCGAGACACAGGTATCGATCAGGCATCCGTCAGGTGAACGGCGCCTTACGAAGAGACTCGCATAAATCTATCGACATCTATCGAGACTTTTATCCAATCGATATCGGTCGACGCGACAGGACGGCCCCGCGACCGGCGAGGTCGCGGGGCCGTCATTTTCGAACGTGACGGAAAATTCCCGTTAATCGATGCGTCGCTAGGAAGTGGACACCGCGCCGCCGGACTGCCACGTCGACCAGGGCAGGTTCCAGTCGCCGAACCCGTCCCAGCTGGGCATCGTCTTGCCGCCGGTGTTGACGTAGGTGGTCACGTCGCCGATCTGGACGAAGTCGAAGTACTTCTTGGCGTCGGCGACGAGCAGGTTCGTGCAGCCGTGCGAGGTGCTGCGCCGGCCGATGTTGCCGCCGTTCCAGGACGCCGAGTGGATGAACTCGCCCGAGTTGGTGATCCGCACCGACCACGGCACCTTCACGTCGTAGTCGTCGCCGACCATGCGCTCGACCTTGGACTTCGCCATGACGATCTTCGTGCCGTTGAACGTCGGCGTCTTGGCGGCGCCCAGCGAGACGGGGAAGTTGAACTTCTGCTTCCCGTCGGACGTGACGATCATCCGCTTGGTTTTACCGTCGATCTTGGCGACGTTGGCCGCGCCGGTCGACATGTCCAGCGTGAGGCTGTTGTCGTAGACCCACCCGGGCCCGCCCGACAGGCCCTCCACCGGCAGGTCCATGTGGATCTCGGCGTGCGCGGGCCAGTAGTCCCGCAGGCGGTAGTGGGCCTCCAGCGGATAGCCCTTGTAGATCGCGGACTTCTGGAAATACCACGCCCCCGCGACGGGGGCGCCGTCCACGGTCACCTTCGTGGCCTCGGCGAACGGCTTCGCGTCCGTGATGGACGCCGACAGGTACGCGATGATCGGCATGCCGACGCCCCACGTCGACCCGTCGCCCTGGAAGAGCCGGACGTGCACCGGCCTGCCCGTGGGTTTCGGCGACCCGGAGGGCGCCGGGGTCCCGGCGGTCTGCGACGGCGCGCCGGGCGACGAGCCCTGCGTCCACTGTGCACCGGCGCCTCCGCCGCCGCACGCGGTCAGCAGGGACTGGGCGATCGCCAGGACGACAAGCCCGGGCAGCACACGCTTCCACGTCACGGTCGACCCCTCCCCAACGGTGGTCTGCGACTCGCAATCCGATGCTACCCGCGCCGCACCCGTCCCAATCCGGGCGCGAAAACGGCCCTGAGCAGGACAGATCGCCGGAACATGGGCCGTCGACGGGTTTCCCGCCGGGTCACCCGGGCGCGGTAGGCGTCAGCGCACCGTGATGACCGCCACGCTCGCGTCGTTGGTGACGTCGGTGTTCGCGTCGGGGCCCGACGCGGCGCCACGCCGGGCGCCGCCCGCCCGGACGGTGGCCGCGTTGCGGATCACGCCCTGGCGGACGACCCGCGTGCGCAGCACGAGCCGGGCCGTCACCGTCGTCGGCAGGTCGCCGATGGTCCACCGGTTGGTCCGCTCGTCGAACAGGCCGACATTCGACCGCGCGGAGACGAACTCCAGGCCACGCGGCAGCGGGTCGTAAACGACCACGTCGGTGGCCGTGTCCGGCCCGGCGTTCGTGGCCACGAGCGTGTACCGCACGATGTCACCGACCTGCGAGACGGGCCGGCTGACCCGCTTGAGCAGCCGCGGATCAGCCGACGGCGCGGTGGCCACCACGGCTGCGTCCGTGTCGTTGGCGGCGTTGAGGTTCCAGTCCGCGACACCGTCGGCGCCGCGCAGCCGGCTCGTGCCGACGCCGTCGGTCGCGCCCGTCGCCGAGATCGTCGCGGACAGGGTGTAACTGCCCTCGGCCACGACGCGCCCGGAGATGGTGAGCTCCCGGCGCGCCATGGGGCCCAGGTCACCGATGCCCGTCCAGGCGCCGGTGGCGGGGTCGAAGGTGCCCGCCGTCGCGGTCGACGACACGTACCGCACGCCGGCGGGCAGCGTGGCGACGACGCCCACCCCCGCGGCGGTGTCGGGCCCGAGGTTCACCGCCGTGACCGTGTACGTCACGGTTTCGCCCACGCTCGGCGTCCCGTTGTCCACCTCGACGAGGACGGCCGGGTCGGCGGTGATCACCCGCGTCCGCACGACGTTGCCGGTCTGGTCGGGCAGCCCGGTGGAGTCGAGGCCCGGATAGGCGGGGTTGTTCGGCCCGGCGCCCACCTGCCGCACGGTGATCTCGGTCGCCCCGTGCGGGAAGCTCGTCGACGGGCACGTCCACCGGCCGTCGGGCTCGGCGAACGTCTCGCAGATGAGCCGCCCGGTCGGCGTGCCGACCCGTACGGTGTCGCCCGGCCAGGCGGTGCCGGTCAGCGTGGTGTCGCCGTTGTCGTGCGGGAGGACGGCCGGCAGCGGATCGATCGTCGGCGGCGTACGGACGACGATCCTCGTCGCGGCGAGCCCGCTGTGGCTGACCGGCCGCCCGAGGCGCGTGGCGGCGTCGGGGATCCGGTACCGCACGCCCACCCAGGACTCCCCCGACGCGGGCACGCTCGCGGCGACTTCCGTGTCCGTCGTCCCGGTCGCCTCGTCACGGGTGACCTCGACGCGGGCGGCGTCGACGGCGTGGGTGCCGAGCGCGTCGCGCGTCGCGGCCTGGTACCAGGTCGGCTCGGCCGCCCAGAGGTGCAGGGTGGCGTCCGGCGCCCGGCCGCAGGTGTCGCGGGTGTGCCCCCGCACGGTGACCGTCGGGGTGCCGGCGTTGACCAGGACGCCCGGCAGCCCCGGCGCCAGGGAGCCCATCGTGACGCGGGCTCTCGGACAGGTTGGCGAGCCGGCGTCGGCGTGACCGGGCGGCGCACCGGACGCGACGACCGCGCAGACGACGCCGATGACGGCGGCCGCCCGCCATGGCCGATGTGCGGGCGCGACCTGCTGCGAAGGGAACATGGCATTTCCCTCGGTCGGCGTTCTGTCTTCGCTTGCCAAGCTATCTAATGAAATGACCTCAAAAAGCTCTTTCGTACGACTCGCCGGCCGGCCCCGGCGGACACGCGGCGCCGCCCGGCGCTACCGCTGGCCAGCGGCGGCGCCGGGCGGCACGTGCCCTCGCGTCAGGTCGTCCGGCGACGGTACGCGTACCGCGCGCCGAAGATGACCGCCAACCCGGACAGCACCGCGCCCAACCCGAGCAGGGCGACCACCGTGGCCGGTGCCCCGGTCACGGGCAGGCTGTCCATGTTGCCGCTCGCCGCCCCGGATTCGGACGAGCCGGCCCAGCTCGGCTGCGAAGACCCACTCGCGGACGATCCCGGGTTCGTGACCGGGACGGTGCCCGAGGAGTCCGGCACCTCGATGACCGCCGAGTCCGCGTCGTTGCCCCGGTTGGTGTTGGCGTCCCCCGGGTTGCTGCCGACCTTGGTGCCGGACCGCGAACCCGCCACGGCGATCGTCGCCGTGTTCCGGATCGTGCCGGGCTGGGTGGCCCTCGCCCGCAGCGTCAGCGTGGCGGTCAGGGTCGTCGGCAGGTTGCCGATGGCCCACCGGTCGGCCGCCTCGTCGTACGTACCGACGCTCGCCGCGGCCGACACGAACTCCAGGCCTTCGGGCAGCGGGTCGCTGACGTACACGCCGGTGGCCTCGTCGGGCCCGTTGTTCGTCGCGACCAGCGTGTAGACGACGACGTCGCCGAGCTCGTGGGCCCGCTGGTCGACCCGCTTGGTCAGCTGCGGGTCCGCCGACGGCACCGTCTCCAGCACGGCGGTGTCCGCGTCGTTGGCCGGGTTCAGGTTCCAGTCCGGCACGCCGTCGGCCCCGCGCAGCCGACTCGTGTTGGTGCCGTCGGTGGCGGCCGTCGCGGTGATCTCGGCCGGGTTGATGATGGTCCCCCGGTCGATGACCTTCGCCTTGATGGTCAGCGTCTGGCGCTCGCCCTTGTCGAGGTCGCCGATGCCGGTCCACGCGCCGGTCGCGGGGTCGAAGGTGCCCGCGGTCGTCGTCGACGAGACGTACTCCACGCCGTCGGGCAAGGCGTCGGCGACCGAGCACGACACGGCGGTGTTCGGCCCGTTGTTCGTGGCGACGATCGTGTAGGTCACAACGTCGCCCAGCTTCGGCGTGGCATCGTTGATCGACTTCATGACGGCCGGGTCGGACGTGATGACGGCCGTCCGCACGGTGTTGCCGGCGAGGTCGGGCAGGCCGGCCGAGCTGAGGCCCGGGTACTCGGGGTTGTTCGCCCCGGTGCCGTGCTCGGACACCTTGAGCGAGGTCGTGCCGTTGGGGAACGTCTCCGCGGCGGTGCAGCTCCAGGTGCCGTCGGCCTTCGCCACCGTGGTGCACACGGTGTTGCCGTCCTGGTCGGTGACCTTGACGGTGTCGCCGGGCCACGCGGTGCCGGACAGTGGCGTGTCGCTGTTGTCGTGCGGCAGCACGGGCGGCGGCGGGTTGATCTTCGGCGGCGTGCGGACCACGATCCGGGTCGGGATCAGCGCGCTCTCGTTCACGCCGAAGCCCAGGTCGGGCGCCGCGTCCGGGATCCGGTACCGCACCCCGACCCAGGTGTCGCCGGACGAGGGCACGGTCGCCTGGTAGGTCGTGGTGGTCGCGCCGCGGTCCTCATCCTTGGTGACCGTCACCCGCGAGACCTGCACCGGGTTGTCGCCCAGCTCGGCCGGGCTGCCCGCCTGGAACCAGCTCGGGTTGGGCGCCCACAGGTGCAGGCTCGAGTCGGCCGACCAGCCGCAGGCGCCCTCGGTCCGGCCGGTGATGGTCGTGGTCGACGTGCCGGCGTTCACGAGCTTGCCGGGCATCGGCGGCGTGAGCGTGCCCGAGTTGATGACGGGGGTGGGGCAGCTCGGTGAGGTGGCGTCGGCGTAGCCGTTGGGCGCGAGCCACACGATGGCCGCGAGTCCCGCGCCGGCGGCGGCCGAGCCCGCGATCAGCCGGGGCGCGCCGCGCGCGCTCCACAGTGAACGGAGCATGCTTCACCTTCCTGTTCGTGCCACAGACTCCTCCCACATAACGGTTATGTACCGTAGCGAATGAAATACCTTCAAAAGCACAAATAGTGCAAATCGCCCAAACAAGCGATCAGCGGGTCGGACGCGTGAGGTACACCGCGGTCACGTACGGGTCGGCGACCTCGCCCCCGCGCTCGTCGACGAGGGCGCCCAGTTCGTCGAGGAACGCCTCCCGCCGCGCCGCCGGCAGCCCGTTGACGTTCGGGAACGAGCCGAACAGCCGCCGCGCGCCGGCGGCGGTCAGCCGGTGCTCCCACCGGATCAGCTCCACCTCGACCGGCCCGAACCAGCCGCCCTGGCGCAACTCGTCGGTCCACGAGTCGACGCGCAGCGGGCCGGGCACGAACGTCGGATCGCGCCGCTCGTGTGGCAGGTACCGGTCGTACAGCGCCGGCAGGTCCCACCGGAACGGGGTGGGGTTCTCCGGGTCACCGAACACGGTCCACCAGACGGCCAGCCAGCCGCCCGGCCGCAGCGCGCGGGCCAGCTTGGGCAGCGCCACGTCGGGTCGCACCCAATGGAACGCGGTGGCCGAGGTCGCCAGGTCGAACGGGGCGTCGGGCAGCTGAGCGTCCTCGAAGTCGGCGCACACCACCCGCAGCCGGTCGCCGCCGAGCCGGGCGGTCAGCAGCTCCGCCATGCCGGGGCCGGGCTCCACGGCGACCACGTCCGCGCCCCGGGCGAGCAGCTCACCCGTGGCCTGACCCGTCCCCGACCCGATCTCCAGGACCCTGGCCCCGGCGGTCAGCCCGCGCTCCGCCAGCAGCTCGAACACCCTTTCCGGGTACGGCGGACGCGCTGCGGCGTACTCCCCCGCTCTGTCATTGAACGACCAACGCCGGTGCCTGTCCTGACCGTCCAACACGGACACAACCTAACCGCGCGGCGGCGTGTAGCGCGCGTCACTTTCCCCGCTGTCACATCCGGGCCGCGGCGGTCCGCGAGGAGTGGTCGGAGGAGGAGACCGCCAACCTGATCCTGGCGATCGCGACCATCAACACGTGGAACCGCATCGCCGTCGCGGCCAGGTTGGCGCCCTCGGCATGAGCGAGCGAGTCATCAGCTCAGGCACGACTCATGACGGCACCGGAGCGAAGCGTAGGTGACGGCATGAGTTCGCCGGGTGCTGCTGAGCTGGTCGAGCACCGGCCGATGCTGTTCGGGCTGGCGTACCGGCTGCTCGGCAGCGCCCACGACGCCGAGGACGTGCTGCAGGACGCCTGGGTCCGGCTGCGCCGCGCGGACCCCGCGCAGGTGCGGGAGCCGCGTCGGTACCTGACCCGGGTCGTGACCCGGCTCGCCATCGACGCCCTGCGCGCCCGGCAGGCCCGGCGGGAGAGCTACGTCGGGCCGTGGCTGCCCGAGCCGCTGCCCACCGGCGCCCGCCGGGACCCGGGCGGGCTGCCCGAGGAGGCCGCCCTGCGCGACGACACGCTCTCGATCGCCGTCCTGCACCTCATGGAGCGGCTCACCGCCCCGGAACGGGCCGTCTACGTGCTGCGTACCGCCTTCGACCTGCCGTACTCGGAGGTCGCGGAGGCCCTGGACCGCGAGCCCGCACACTGCCGGCAGCTGCACCACCGCGCGGCCGCCGCCCTCGCCGCGGACCGCCGCCGCTACCCGGCCGACCCGCGCGAGCACGCCCGGCTGCTGGACGCGTTCATCCTCACCGTCGCGGTCACGGACGGCCGCGTCAGCGGCGTCTACGTCGTCGCCAACCCGACGAAACTGGCCTGGCTGGTCGCGGCCGCGTGACCCCCGCATCCGGTACACGACCGCGAGCCCCGACACCCTAGAGTCAAGGCATCATGGCGAAGGGCGAGATGGACGAGGTGGCGACCGTCGAGGGCGACGTCGTCGAGCTGACCGTCCCCGCCGAGCCGGCCTATCTCGCCGTCGTGCGCACCGCCACCGCCGGCCTCGCCGCGCGCCTGCGCTTCTCGACCGACGAGATCGAGGACCTGCGGGCCGCCGTCGACGAGGCGTGCGCGCTGCTGCTCGGCCTGCCGCCGGCCACCATGGAACCAGCTCTGACCTGCCGTTTCGACCTGCACGACGACGGGCTGACGGTGGTCGTGGCGACGCCGACCGTCGCCGGCGCGCAACTGCCCTCGACGTCGTTCGCGTGGCAGGTGCTGACGGCATACGCCACGGACGTGTCGGGCACGGCGCACAACGGCACCGCCCGCATCGAGCTCACCAAGCGCCGGTCGCGGCGTTAGGTCCGGGACGCCAGGGCGACGTCCTCCCGGTCGCGCACCCGGTCGAACGCCTCCCGCACGTGCGTGACGTGGCGGGCCGCCGCCCGTTGCGCAGCGGCCGCGTCGCCCGCCGCGATGGCGTCGACTATCTCGTGGTGCTCTATGTCGACCCGGTCCCAGAACGCGTCGTTGATGATCCCGGTGAGCCGGTCCTTGGTCAGCGACAGATAGAGCGGGCGGCCGATCAGCTCGGCCAGCGGGTTCCGGGCCGCCCGGAGGACCGCCAGGTGGAACTGACGATGGACCTCGAGCAGCTCGCCCAGATTGACCGAGCGGGGCGCCAACAGGGCGGCCCGGATCGAGGCGAGATCGGCGTCCGTGCGGCGCAGCGCCGCGTAACCGGTGGCCGGCACCTCCACGATGCCGCGCATCTCCAGGATGTCCCGCTGGCGCAGGGAGCCGGAGGAGAGCAGCAGCGAGACCCCGGTCGTCAGACCGGTGGCCAGATGGTCGGTGCTGGGATGGCCGACGAAGCTGCCGCCCGTCACGCCACGCGTGGTCGTGATCAGGTGCTGACTCGCGAGCAGGCGCAGGGCCTCGCGCACGGTGCTGCGGCTCACCCCGGAGCTCGCGCACAACTGCGGCTCGGTGGGCAAGCGGTCACCGGGCCGAAGCTCACCCGAGGTGATCTGGGCCTGGATGGCGTCGGCGAGAACCTGGTACGCCGGCAGTCGTACCGCAACGGTCACAATTGGTGAGTTTACGCCTCTGGTCGCCAGGGGATGCCGAGCGCCGCGCGAGTGGCGGGGGCCAGCAACAGGCCCGCCCCGACGAACCCGACGAGCAGGACGGGCACGCCCAGCCACGGCGCCCCGCCGCTGACCATGTACCACCCGATAGGCACGAGGAGCAGCTCCAGCACGATGGCGGGGCTGCGGGCCCACGCGCGGCGGCGGCTCAGTGCCCGGGTGAGCACCGCGAAGATCGTCGTGATCACCAGTGCGTACGCGGTGACGGTCAGCGCCGCCTGCAGACTGCCGGCGTCGGCGGTCAGGTCGGACCACACCGTGAGGGCGGTGACCGCCGCGAGGACGACAGTCTGGGCGGCGAGCAGTCGCACCGCCCACGTCAACGTCGCGCCTGACGGTGGCGCGGCGGTCGTCTGCTCGGGCGTGTCGGCCATGCTCGCAGCGTACCGGCGCGGGCCACGGCGCCCGACTCGGTACTCTCGCCGCATGCGCGCGCTTCTCGTGGTCAACCCCAAGGCCACCACCACGTCGGCACGGGGTCGCGACCTCCTCGTGCGGGCGCTGCGCAGCGAGGCCGAACTGACCGTCGAGTACACGCGCCGCCGGGGCCACGCCGCCGACTTCGCCCGCCAGGCGCTCACGGAGCGTTATGACGTCGTCGTCACTCTCGGTGGCGACGGCACCGTGAACGAGGCGGTCAACGGGCTGCTGTCGGAGGGGCCCGGCCCGCACGTGCCGGCGCTCGCCGTCGTCCCCGGGGGGTCCACCAACGTCTTCGCCCGGGCCCTCGGCCTGCCCCGGGACTGGGCGGAGGGCACGTCGGTGATCCTCGACGCCCTCCAGCACAAGCGGTTCCGCACCATCGGGCTGGGCACCGCCAACGGGCGGTATTTCACGTTCTGTGCGGGTTTCGGCCTGGATGCCGAGGTGGTCCGCAAGGTGGAGCGGGCGCGGCTGCGCGGGCGCACCGCCACCCCGCTGCTCTACCTGCAGTCCACGATGGCGCAGTTCCTGATGGAGACCGACCGCACCGACCCGCTGGTCACCCTGTCCCGGCCCGGCCACGAACCCGACCCCGACCTGGCCATGGTCATCGTGCAGAACACGGCGCCGTGGACGTACCTAGGCGAGCGGGCGCTGCACGTCAGTCCGGACGCCAGCTTCGACACCGGCCTGGACGTCCTGGCGCTGCGCGCCCTGCGGCTGTCGGCCACGGCGCGCGCCGCCGCCCGGATCCTCTCCGGCAAGGGGGTGCCGGCCGGCCCACATGTCGCGACCCTGCACGACGTGGATGAATTCACCCTCAAGGCGGCGCATCCTTTGGCGTACCAACTGGATGGCGACTACCTCGGTGAGCGGGATGAGCTGAAATTTACCGCTGTGAAGGATGCACTCCGCGTAGTCTGCTGACTGGAACATCCACTACGCCGACACGCTCATATGTCGGAAATGCTGGCATGCTATGGCGTGGCGTACTAGATTGACTACGCAGCGTTGTCATCGGGGTGCTCTTAACTCGGTGCATATCGGGCAAATGGCTCGTGACGTCCATCACCTGTTCGGCCTTTTGTCCAATCCCCCCTTGACAATGCGTGAGTTCGTGAAAGTATTCACAAGCGAGCCGAGTGAAGGTGACTCTGCCTGCCACTGCGGTCCCGCCGAATAGCCATCCCGGCTCTGACGTTCGGCACCGCGGACAAAGGGACATACGAAATACCGCGACCGAATCAACGAATCAAGGAGTGTTGCCGCCATGGACTGGCGCCACCGTGCTGTCTGCCGCGACGAGGACCCGGAGCTGTTCTTCCCTATCGGGACGTCCGGCCCCGCCCTGCTGCAAGTCGAGCAGGCCAAGGCAGTCTGCCGGCGCTGTCCTGTGACCGATCAGTGCCTGCAGTGGGCGCTTGAGAGCGGCCAGGACGCCGGCGTCTGGGGCGGAATGAGCGAGGAAGAGCGACGCACCGTCAAGCGTCGTGGCGGCATTCGGGTCCGCGCTCACTCCCTCTAGACCGAAAGAGCAGTCCCCGTCCTCGACGGGTCCGCACACCAATCGGCTCAATCGCACACAGCAGGCGCCCTCGGCCACAACCGGCCCGGGGCGCTTCTGCATTTCATAAGCCAATGAGGTGACCGACGCCGCCACCAAGATCGATCATGTGTCGCGGTTTCGGGCACCGGAGCTCGGAGGGCCTCGTCCGGTAACGCGGCGGCACGATCGGCTCTTGCGCCCTGGAACTGCTGGATGATCGGCGTTTGGTGCGAAAAAGCGCTGTGGCAGCGGTTTTCGGCTCGAAACCGCGATCTTCCCGGGCGGGACACGGTGTTCCCCACGCCGGACACCGCCCCAGGTCTGGCGCGGGTCTATGGCGCCATAGGTCCGGATGGGCGGCCCTATTCCGAATTGCGGTGTGCCCGTGGCGCGGCGGGAGTGTCCCGCTAGCCGACCGGGACCGGGGCGGGGGCGGCGGTGGCGCGCTTGACGATCAGGTCGACCAGTTCGGGGGCGTCGGCGAGCGGCCCGGACACCGCCAGCGCCCCGGCGGCGCGGGCCGACCCGGCCGCGATGTCGTGCAGCTTCCCGGCCGCCAGGAAGTACGACGCGGCGACGATGCGCGTGGCACCCCGCCGGCGCAGCGCGTCGACGGCGTCCCCGCCGCTGGGCGGCGCTGCCGAGGCGAACCCCACCTCGCACGGCACGCCGAGGCTCTCCCCCAGCGCCCGGGCCGTCCGGCCGACCGTCTCCCGGGCCGCCTCGACCCGCGTCCCGGCCGCGATGAGCGCCACCCCGTCGTACGTCCCGGACAGCTCGTCGAGGCGCCGTCGCAGGGCCGCGAGCAGCAGCGGGTCGGGCTCCTCGCCGGGCCCGGCGGGCCCGAGCACGCCGGCGACCCGGGTCGGCACCCCCGCCTCGCGCAGCAGCGCGGGAATGTCCACCCGACCGTGGTACGCCTTGGTGAGCAGCGCCGGGACGAGCACCGCGGCGGGCTCCGGTTCGGCCCGGCCGGCGGACTCCGTCTCGGGCCAGCGCGGCGCCGGGATGATCGGGCGCGGGCTGGCCAGGCCGCGCAGCACCCCCGGCACCGACGGCAGGTTGAACTCGATGAACGCGGTCACCACCGGCCCCGGCCACTGCTGCCCGACCGCGCTCGCCAGCCGCCGCATGGTGGCCGGCGAACGCAGATCGGGACTGCCGTGAGCGGTGATGACCAGAGGTGTCACGAGGTGCGCCAGCTCACGCGTGCAGGCCGCACTCGGTCTTGTCGAACATGGCCCAGCGGCCGGCGCGCACGTCCTCGCCCGGCTTGGTGCGCCGGGTGCACGGCCAGCAGCCCACCGACGCGTACCCCTGGGACAGCAGCGCGTTCACCGGCACGTCGTAGCGCTCGATGTAGGCCTGCACGTCCTCGTCGCTCCAGCTCACGAGCGGGGCGACCTTCACCTTGCCGCGCGACGCCTCGAAGGAGACCTCGCGGGTGTTGGCCCGGCTCGGACCATCGGCGCGGCGCAGGCCGGCGGCCCAGGCGTCGTAGCTGGCGAGCTGGCGCTCCAGCGGCTCGACCTTGCGCATGGCGCAGCACTCGTCGGGGCTGCGCGCGAACAGGCGCGGGCCGTACTCGGCGTCCTGCTGTCCGACGGTCAGCTCGGGGCGCACCGACACGACGGTGACGGGGATGGTGGCCTGGACACGGTCGCGCACCGCCAACGTCTCGTTGAAGTGCAGGCCCGTGTCGAGGAAGACGACCTCGATGCCGGGGGCGACGCGGCTCGCCACGTGCGCGAGCACCGCGTCGGCGAACGAGCTGGTCACGCAGAACCGCTCGCCGAACTGCTCCACCGCCCACTCGATGACGGCCTCGGCACTGGCCCCGTCGAGGGCCGCCTGGCCCTCGGCGGCGATCTCGGCCAGTTCCTGAGGGGAGCGTCCGTCGCCGGTGGCGCCCAGGGACAGGGTCGGCAGCAGGCCGACCGCGGACAGCAGAGTCATCGCTTCACCACCAATCCGATGAACTTGACCGTGAACACCCGGGTGCATTCGCGACACGCCCAGGCGCCGTGCTGATCCTCATGCGGACGCAGGTCCTCGCCCCCGCAGTACGGGCAGTAGTAAGGGACCATCCGGTCCGACGACTCGCTCATGTGAGCTGCTCTTCAGGTGCCCGGATCACCCACTGGGCGAAGGACTCGTTCTCCGTGCGGCCGGCGACGTAGCTGCGGGCCACCCGTTCCACGTACGCGGGAAGCTCTTCCGCGGTCGTCTTGAGGCCACGGACCTTGCGGCCGAAGCCGCCCTCCTGGCCCTTGGCCATCGCCAGGCCGCCGCCGAGGTGGATCTGGAAGCCCTCCACCATCTCGCCGTCCGGGCCGGGCACGAGCTGGCCCTTGAGGCCGATGTCGGCGACCTGCGTGCGCGCGCAGGCGTTGGGGCAGCCGTTGACGTTGATCGTCAGGCTGGTGTCGAGGTCGCCGAGGGTCTGCTCCAGGTGCTCGACCAGCTGCGCGGCGCGGGCCTTGGTCTCGACGATGGCGAGCTTGCAGTACTCGATGCCGGTGCAGGCCATTGTGCCCCGCCGCCACTGCGACGGCTCGGCCTGCAGGTCGATCTCGCGCAGGCCGTTGATGAGGCCGTTGACCTCGTCCTTGGGCACGTCGAGGATCAGGAGCTTCTGGTACGGCGTGAGGCGCACGCGGCCGCTGCCGTGGGCCTCGGCCAGCTCGGCGACCCGGGTGAGGACGCTGCCGGAGACCCGGCCCGCCACGGCGGCGACGCCGACGTAGTAACGCCCGTCGTTCTGCTCGTGCACGCCGATGTGGTCCAGCGGCTCGGCCGGCAGCTCGGGCGCCGGCCCGTCGACCAGCTTGCGGTTCAGGTACTCACCTTCGAGGACCTCGCGGAAGCGCTCGACGCCCCAGTCGGCGACGAGGAACTTGAGCCGGGCGCGGTGGCGCAGGCGGCGGTAGCCGTAGTCGCGGAAGATGCCGACCACGCCGGCCCACACGTCGGGGACCTCGTCGAGCGGCACCCAGACGCCGAGGCGCTGGGCCAGCATCGGGTTGGTCGACAGGCCGCCGCCGACCCACAGGTCGAAGCCGGGGCCGTGCTCGGGGTGGTTGACGCCGATGAACGCCACGTCGTTCGCCTCGTACGGCACGTCGGGCAGCCACGAGATCGTCGTCTTGAACTTGCGCGGCAGGTTCGAGAACGCCTTGTCGCCCACGTAGCGGCGGACGATCTCGTCGATCGCGGGCGTGGCGTCGAGGACCTCGTCCTTGCTGATGCCGGCGACCGGGCTGCCGAGCACCACGCGGGGGCAGTCGCCGCAGGCCTCGGTGGTCTGCAGGCCGACGCCCTCGAGCGCCTTCCAGATGGCCGGCATGTCCTCGATGCGGATCCAGTGGTACTGGATGTTCTGCCGGTCGGTGATGTCGGCGGTGTCGCGGGCGTAGCGGGTGGAGATGTCGGCGACGACGCGCATCTGCTCGGGGCTCAGCTGACCGCCGTCGACCCGGACGCGGAGCATGAAGTACTCGTCGTCGAGCTCGTGCGGCTCGAGGACCGCCGTGCGACCGCCGTCGATGCCGGGCTTGCGCTGCGTGTACAGCCCCCACCAGCGCAGTCGGCCGCGCAGGTCGGCCGGGTCGATGCTGGCGAAACCCCGGTGGGCGTAGATCGTCTCAACCCGCGCCCGTACGTTGAGGGGGTTGTCGTCCTTCTTCGTGCGCTCATTCGGGTTGAGCGGCTCGCGGTGGCCCAGCGCCCACTGGCCCTCACCGCGTGGGCGGCGGGCCTGACCGGCACCCGCGCGGGCGGGCCGGGGGGCGGACTGGCTGGGTGTAACCGACATGGACGCGATCCTCCTGACGGAGCTGGCGGGAGGGCGCGCGGGCCGGTGCCTCAGCGTGAAGGCTGGAGGCAGGCGATGACGTCGGTGTCAGCCGCCGGCGAAGGGCGCGCCCGCTGAGCAGAAAGGCGGGCAGCCGTCAGCCGGCCGGACAGATGGCGCTGCGCACGCGGCCGTAATCGACGTGGCGGCGGGCCACGAAGCGGCGTACGACTGCGTTCATCACCCGGACATAATCCCATGCTCGCCGCGTCGGGCGCCAGCAGATGAGCCGGCCATCCCATTTCCCGAGAGTGACCACCGCCACTGCCGACCTCGGCCCGGACGGCTTTTCAGCATGTTGTCAGCGGATCGACACATGCCTAGTACGTCTACCAAATCGGACGACGCTAGGGTGAGCTGACAGGAGATCGTTGGCCCACGAGAGCCGACCGGGCCGCCACCGACGCCGGCCGGGGGTCTGGGCCGCGCACGACCCGGAGGATGGATCCGTGCTCCACGCCAGTCCCGCGTCCAGGGACGTGGTCCCGGACGAGCTGGAGCTGCACGCCCGCTCGCTCCGCGCTGATGCGGCGACCCCACCGGCGGACCAACCGGCGGCCGCGTCCACGGCGGCCACGCTGGCCCCCGAGGCGCCTGAGACGGACGAGACCGACGAACGCTACGAGGATCTCCTGGCCGGCACCGACCTGCTCGCCGGCACCGAGGTGGACCCGCTCGCCGACCCACTCGCCGAGGCCGGGCCGGCGCCCGCGGCGGACGCCGAGGAGCCACCGCCCGGCCGGCACGTCCGTCCCGCCGCGATCGCCCAGTTCATCGGGCGGGCGCTGGCCTGGGTCGTGCCCGCGGTCGCGATGTACGTGGTCGGCCGGGTCGGCATCACCCGGCCGGTGCTCGGCTGGGACGAGATGGCCACCTGGAACGCCGCCCAGCGCCCCGTTCCGAAGATCATGTCCCTGATCGCCAACTTCGACGGCGTACTCGCGCCGTATTACCTGTTCATGCACTGGTGGATGGGGATCTTCGGCGACTCGCACCTGGCCCTGCGCGCCCCGTCGCTGATCGCCATGACGATCGCCGCGGCGCTCGTGGCCCGGATCGGCACGCGACTGATCGACCCGTTCGCCGGGTGCATCGCGGGCCTGCTCTTCGCGGCCGTCCCCGCCATCACCCGGTACGCCCAGGACGCCCGCCCGTACGGCTTCGCGGTGCTGTTCGCGACCCTGGCGACGCTGCTGCTCGTGCGCGCGATCGAGCGCCCCACGCCGCGGCGCTTTCTGCCGTACGCGGCCAGCGTGGCTCTGCTGGGGCTGGCCAACATCGTCGCGCTGCTGCTGCTCGTCGGGCACGCCGTGGCGGTGACCTGGCGGCTGTCGACCACCCGCGACCGGCGCCTGCTGTGGTGGCCGCTCGCGGCCGCGCTGGGCGTGGCGCCGGCGATCCCGCTCATCAAGCTGGCGATGCCGCAGCACGACGCGATGCTCGCCTGGATCCACGTGTACGACTGGCAGGTCGCGGCGGCCGCCCCCGGCGACATCTTCGGCACCACGGTGGCCGGTCTGATGATCATGGGCATCGCGCTGCTGGCCCGGCCCGCGTCGCGGTGGGTGCTCGCCGGGCTGCTGACGATCGCGATCGTGCCGCCGGCCGCCCTGCTGCTCGCCTCCATCGGCTCGCACGTCTGGGTCCCCCGGTACGTGCTGTTCACGGTGGTCGCCTGGGTGCTGCTCGCGGCGTTCGCGCTGCGCGGCACGCGCGTGCGCGCGGTCCTGGCCGTGGTGCTGGTGGCCGCCGTCGCCATGCCGGCGCAGTTCGAGCTGCGCGCCGACGATGCCCACATCGGGCCGGACAACCGCCTGGTCAGCGAGTTCCTGCGCACGCACGCCCAGCCCGGCGACGGCATCATCTACGCCGTCGAGGACCTCTGGTCCACCCGCAACGGCATCGAGTACTACCTGGGTGCCGACGCCCCGCGCGACGTGCTGCTGTTCCAGTCCCGGGAGGACAACAACACCCTCGTCGACACGGAGTGCCCGGACGCGGCCCCCTGCATCGGCGACACCAAGCGGCTGTGGCTCTACCGCTGCGCGAACGGCGCGGAAGGGCTCGCGCACATCGGCTCCGCCGAGCAGTTCCTGCGGCTGCACACCACGATGGCCGAGCGCTACACCATCGGCGGCTGCAACCTCAAGCTGTACGTCCGCGACGGCGAGCCGGCGGCGTGGCCCCAGGAACCGGTGGCGCTGCACGACCCCGACGCGCCGACCACCCGCATCATCGGTGAGGACTGAGCGGCACCACGAGCACCGCTTCGGTGCCCCCCTCGGAACGGGTCCGCATCTCGATCGAGCCGCGCAGCTCGCCACGCGCCAGCGTGCGCACGATCTGCAGGCCGAGCCGGTCGCCGGCGTCCAGGTCGAAGCCGTCCGGCAGGCCGCGCCCGGTGTCGGCGACGCTGACGTGCAGCTGGCGGCGGAACCGGTGGGCCGAGATGGTCACCTCGCCCCCGCTGCCGGGCGCGAACCCGTGCTCGACGGCGTTGAGCAGCAGCTCGTTGAGCACCATCACCAGCGGCGTGGCGATGTCCGCGGGGAGCACGCCGAACGTGCCCTCCCGGTGCAGGCGCACCTTCGACTCGGGCGAGGCGACCTCGGCGGCGGCCGACGCGACCCGGTCGATGATGCCGTCCAGCTCGACCGCCTCGTTCGGGGAGATCGACAGCGTCTCGTGCACGAGGGCGATCGACGCCACCCGGCGCACGGACTCCTCCAACGCGGCCCGGGCGTCGGGCGTGTCCACGCGCCGGGCCTGCAGGCGCAGGAGGGCCGCGACCGTCTGCAGGTTGTTCTTCACCCGGTGGTGGATCTCGCGGATGGTGGCGTCCTTGGTGATCAGCTCCCGGTCCCGCCGGCGGACCTCGGTGATGTCGCGGACCAGCACCAGCGCCCCTATCGGGACCCCGGCCGGGATGAGCGGCAGCGCCCGCATGAGCACGGTCGCGCCGCGGGCCTCGATCTCCTTGCGGGCCGGGGCGTCGCCGCGCAGCGCCGCGTGCACGCGGTTGCTCGCGTCGTTCCCCTCCAGCGGGTCGTTGGCCAACCGGCTGGTCAGGGCCGCGAGATCCTCACCCACGAGGTGGGCGGCAAGGCCCAGTCTGCGGTACGCCGACTGCGCGTTCGGGCTCGCGTAGGTCACCTTGCCGCTGGCGTCGAGCCGGATGAGCCCGTCGCCGACCCGGGGCGCGCTCGTGGTCTCACCCGGGTGCCGCGGCGGCGGGAACGTGCCGTCGGCGACCATCTGGGCCAGGTCGTCGGCCGTGGTCAGGTAGTTCATCTCCAGTTGGCTGGGGGTGCGCGCGGTGGTGAGGTTCGTGTCGCGGCCGACCACGCCGATGACGTCGGAGCCGTCGCGGCGGCGCACCGGGATCGCCTCGTGGCGGGCGGGGGTGTCGCCGTACCAGACCGGGTCGCCCTCGCGCCAGATGCGCCCCTGGTGCAGCGCGATCGACAGGTGCGAGACCTCCGGCCCGGCCATGATCCGGCCGACGTGGTCGTCCTGGTACGCCGTCGGGGCGGTGGTCGGGCGCACCTGCGCGACGCACACGAACTCGGGGTGGCTGTGCGCCGTGGGCACCCATAGCAACAGGTCGGCGAACGACAGGTCGGAGATCAGCTGCCAGTCGCCCGCCAGCCGGTGCAGATGATCGACCTCAGCCGGGCCGAGGGTCGTGTGCTCCTCGACGAGATCACGCAGCGTGGACACACGCAGAGCCTGTCAAACGAACGTGTCAGCGGGATGACCGGGGGTCACCGGGTGGCGGTGACCTTTTTCAGGCCACGCGGACTGTCCGGGTTCTCCCCGCGGGCGAGCGCCAGCGACAGCGCGAGCCGCTGCAGCGGCAGGATGTCCAACAGCGGGGCGTACCGCTCGTCGACCGGGGCCGTCGCCAGGTGGTGCACGCCGCCGGCCGACTGGGAGCCGATGGTCACCACGTCCGCGCGCCGGTCGGCGAGTCGGGCCAGCACGTCGCGCATGGACTCGCCGGCCGGCCCGCCGCCGACGACGGCGAGCACGGGCACGTCCGGGTCCGCCATGGCCAGCGGGCCGTGCAGCAGGTCGGCGCCGGAGAACGCCAGGGCCGGCAGGTAGGACGTCTCCATGAGCTTGAGCGCCGCCTCCCGCGCCGTCGGGTACGCGTACCCCCGGCCGGTCGTGATGAGCCGCCCGGCGAACCGGTAGCGCGCCGCGAGCTCCTCGGGCGCGGACCCGGCGAGCGCCTCCGCGGCCAGTCCCGGCAGCGCGTCGAGCGCGGCCCGCTCGTCGGCGGGCAGGGCGCCGGCGCCGGCCCGCACCCCCTCGACGAGCATCAGCAGCGCGAGCAGCTCCGCCGTGTACGTCTTCGTGGCGGCCACGGCCCGCTCGTGCCCCGCCCCGATGTCGAGGCTCAGCTCGGCCGCCTCCGCGAGCGGCGAGTCGGGCGCGTTGGTCACCGCGAGGGTCAGCGCGCCCTGCTCGCGGGCCACCCGGACGACCTCCCGCAGGTCGGGCGAGCCACCGCTCTGCGACACCCCGATGACGAGGCTGTCGCGCAGGTCGGGCCGGGCCCCGTAGACGGTGACGGCGGACGGTGAGGCCAGCCCCGCCGGCAGCCCCAGGCGGATCTCGGCCAGGTAGGCCCCGTAGAGGGCGGCGTGGTCGGACGTGCCGCGCGCGGTGAACACGATGTGCCGCGGGCGGCGGCGCGCGATCTCCGCCGCGACGGCCGCGACGGGCCCGGCCACGGTGTCGAGCATCCGCGCGTAGACGTCCGGCTGCTCCGCGATGTCGGCCGCCATGCCCGCGCCTGGACGCTCCACCATGACTCCCCCTGTACCCACTCGTGCGCGAACCTGCGCGCCTCATGCTCACTCTTGCACGTTCGGTCGCCATTCCGCAATAAAACGAGCACCACCGACCACCCGCGAGCGCGGCTTGGGTGTGGTGATGGCGCCATAGCCCTGGAATGCGCGCAGGGATTCCACGGCTGTGGCGCCATAAGCAGGCGGTCAGGCGCTGGGGAGGTCCTTGCGGAGGGCGAGGAGAGTGACGGCCGGGAACGGGGACCAGTCGCGGGCCGGGGTGCGGGCGAAGGCCAGCCCGGCGTAGAGGCGCTGGGCGCGGGTCGCGAAGTCGCGCACGTAGATGACCAGCGCGCGGGCGCCGGCGGAGCGGGCCCGGTCGGCGCAGGCGGCCACCAGGGCACGGCCCACGCCCAGGCCCTGGGCGGTCGGGTCGACGGCGAGCATCCGGAACTCCGCCTCGCCCGGCCCGGCCAGCTCGGCCAGGGCGGAGCCCGGCAGCACGAACGCGACAGCGCCCACGACCCGCCGGCGGGAAGGCGTCGTGGCGACGGCGACGAGCAGTTCGGCAGCCTCAGCGCGGCCGGCGACGTCGGCGAGGACCGCGTCGTAGCCGTGGTCGCTCGCGAGCTGACCGTCGGCACGGTAGGCGGCGACGGTCAGCCGGGCGATGTCAACATAGTCGTCGGCCACGGCGGGCCGGACGACGATGTGAGGGGAGACCGTGGTCACTCCACCGTGGCGATGAGGTCGCCCTCCTGGACCACGTCGCCCTCGGCGACGGCCAGCTCGGTGATGGTGCCGTCCGACTCGGCCACGACCGGGATCTCCATCTTCATGGACTCGAGGATGACCAGCGTGTCGCCCTCGGCGACCTCGTCACCGACGGCCTTGACGACCTTCCACACGTTGGCGACCATCTCGGCGCGGATCTCGTCGGCCATGGGTGTCCCTTTCTGGGCACGTGACTATGCTTCGCGCTCCCCCGGACGGGACCGCTGACGTATCCAATCACGAACCCGGCGGTCCTCAACCATGCGCCCGGCCGCGCGCCGTAGAATTCCCCGACACCTGATGGAGGAAGCTCATGGCTAAGAAGTCCCGCAAGAAGAAGGCCCGGAAGAAGAGCGCCGCCAACCACGGCAAGCGCCCCAACTCCTGAGTCGCCGCGCGGGGGTCCGTCGCGACGCGGCCGGGCCCCCTGGGCGTACCCGGAGAAAGATCTTCAGCCGCGCTCGTAGGTCGTCTCGACGACCAGCGCCGCCAGCCTGGCGCGCAGCTTCTCGCGCAACTCCACCGGCGCCTGGTCGCCCCCGCAACAGCGGTTGACGAGGGCCTTGACCTCCTGCTCGATGCCGTACTCGCGCAGGCACGGCGAGCACTCGTCGAGGTGTTCGCTGATCACCGCCCGGCGGTCGTCGGAGCACTCCAGGTCGAGGAAGAGGTAGACCTCGCCCAGGACCTGCTGGCAGTCGACGTCATGGGGATCGCCGCAGCTCACAGCCTTACACCTCCCGGCCGGCCGGGTCAGCCGGATCGTCCGACGGGGTCCGCGCGAGGCCCCGCTCCGCAGCGTAGTTCTCCAACAGGCGGCGCAGGTTGCGCCGACCGCGGTGCAGCCGGGACATCACGGTGCCGATCGGCGTGTTCATGATGTCCGCGATCTCCTTGTACGAGAAGCCCTCGACGTCGGCGAGGTAGACCGCGAGCCGGAAATCCTCCGGCAGGCTCTGCAGCGCGTCCTTGACGTCGCTGTCCGGGAGCCGGTCGAGCGCCTCCGTCTCGGCGGACCGCAGCCCGCTGGACGTGTGCGACTCCGCCTCGGCGAGCTGCCAGTCGGTGATCTCCTCGGTCGGCGCCTGCACGGGCTGACGCTGGCGGCGCCGGTACGAGTTGATGTAGGTGTTCGTGAGGATCCGGTAGAGCCAGGCCTTCAGGTTCGTGCCCTGCTCGAACTGGTGGAAGGCCGCGAACGCCTTGAGGAAGGTCTCCTGGACCAGGTCCTCGGCGTCGGCGGGGTTGCGGGTCATCCGCATCGCCGCCGCGTAGAGCTGATCGAGGAAGGGTAGGGCCTCCCGCTCGAACCTGGCCCGCTGCTCGCCCACCCCGGCGCTCGATGTCACGCGTTCGCTCCTCTTTATGGCTCGCGCAGAGGATACGACGCCCGACCCGGGTGGCGGCGCGGAAGGCGGTCGCGTCGCCGTACGCCGTTGTCCGCGAGCCGCGCGGGTCTCAGCGGTCCCACTACGCACCAGCGCGCTCACCGTCACCCATCTCCCTTTCACCGATCGGTTCCGGTCGGTCCAACAAGGGAGGGCCAGGCCTTCATTCCGGGCGGGACGAATGTCACGCTCTCTCGCCCGTCCTGGCCCCGACGCCGGTCGGGCGCCGGGGACCAGGAAGGGCCTGGGAGGTTGGGTACGGACCTGGATGTCCGCGGTAATGGAGATGTCCCAGCTACCTGTTCACCCTGTCCAACGAGGCCAATCTGGGCCAGGACACGCGTCACCGGCGGCGCAGCCAGGCGGCCACCGCCTCACCGACCGCCGCCGGGTCCCGCTTGAGGTCGTGCTTCTCCCCCGCCAGCACGGTCACCTCGACCGCGCCGACCGCCTCGGGTACGCCGAACGGGTCGCGGTCGCCGTTGACCACGAGGGTCGGCAGGCCGGGGTCGAGCTCGGCGGCGCGGCTCACCTCCGGTCGGCCCGGCGGGTGCAGGGGGAAGGCCAGCGCGACCACGCCCACGGCGCCGACCGCCCGCGCGGTGCGGCAGGCCACCCGCGCGCCGGACGACCGGCCGCCGACGATGAGCGGCAACCCGCGGGCTTTCGCGCCGATGAGCTCGGGCAGCGCGGCGACGACCGTCGTCCAGGCCTCGTCCAGCGTCGGGGCGGCCGGCGGGGCGCGCCGGCCGGCCACCCGGTACGGCTGGGTGACCCGGGCCACGACGAAGCCGCCCGCCCGCGCGGCATCGCGCACGGCGCACACGTCAGGCGCGTCCACGCTGCCGCCGGCCCCGTGCCCGAGCACGAGCAGGCCCGTGGGGCGGCCGGCGGGCAGCACCCAGTCGGCCTCCGCCGGGCCGCGCGGGGTCTGGACGACGGTCATCCCACGATGATCCCCCAGTCGGGGGCGTCGGTTCAGACGGAGCCGACGAGTTCCCGGGTCGCGCTCATCGGCCCGACGAGCGCGCGGGCCGCTTCCAGCGCGTCGTACGTGGTCCCGGACTCGCGCATCCCCGCCCGCCAGGCGACCAGCATGGCCCGCCGCTCGCGCGCGGTCGTGCCACCCCAGACGCCGTGACAGTCGCCCACGTCGAGCGCCCAGGCCAGGCACGCCCCCTGCACGTCGCACGTGCGGCAGAGCGCCACCGCGGCGTCGGTCGCCTCGTTGGGCGCGGGAAAGAAGACCTCCGGGTCGACGCTGCGGCACACCCCCCGCACCCGCCAGGCCTGACCGTCGTCGCGCTCCTCGAACGCCCGGCGCAGCCGCGGATCACGACTGGCCGCCGCCACCTCATGCGGCCGGGGCATCCTTGCGCGCGTCATGACGCCACCTCGCTCCGCGAGGCGTCGACATGACTGAGCACTGAGCCAGCCGATGGCCACGCTGCGCGCGGCCATACCGCCACCTCGCACTGCGGGGTGTCGACATGACTGATACCGAAACGGACTGTGCCGTCGGTCATTTACCCACCTCCCCCGTGGGTCGTTGTGCGACGTCCGCCCCCCTCGGCGAACGCCAACGCTAGGCCTGTCAATGTGACCAGGCCGGCGCTGTGTTGTATCGCACTCTGTGCATGCCGAACAAGAGGAGAGCGCATTTACGCCAAAAGTCCTGCGGACAAATGGTGCTTAAGCCCTAAAACAATGAAGGACTTTGATGTACGGCCGGAGATACTGCGGCCGCGGGACCGGGGGCCGCGCGAACAAGCTCCGGACCGTCGTTCCGGACATCGCCGACAGCGGATCCTACGGGTCGGATCTCCAGTTGTGTGACCCAGTCCGTGTCCGGCATGAGCAACCCCGTCGCGTCGTCCGCGGCGAGCCACTGCGCCCACCGCTGCGGCGGCAGCACCAGTGGCATCCGGTCGTGCACCGCGGCCAGGTCCCCCACCGCCGCGACCGTGATCACGCTGATGGTGAGCAGGCGCTGGTCGCCGGAACCCCACACCGACCACAGGCCCGCGAAGGCGAGCGGCCCGCCGTCCGGGCGGGTCATGAAGTACGGCTGCTTGCCGTCCGGGCGCTTGAGCCACTCGTACCAGCCGTCGGCCGGCACCAGGCAGCGCCGCCGCTCGAACGACTGCGCGAACGCCCGCGACGTCGCCACCGTCTCCGCCCGCGCGTTGATCATGCGCGCGCCGCCCTTGGTGTCCTTCGCCCACGACGGCACGAGACCCCACCGGGCCAGCGACAACACCCGGCCGTCCGCCCGCGCGCTGTGCCGCACCAGCGCGACCGGATCGGTCGGCGCCACGTTGTAGTCGGGCGCCAGCGCGCCCTCGGTCTCGTCCGCTGCCTCGAACAACGCCGACAGGTCAGCCGCGCTGCGCGTCGAGGCGTACCGCCCACACATGACCCATACGGTAGCGCCGGGCAGAATGTCACACAGGCCCGTGGAGCCACCGATGGGAGCGGTTAACTGCCGAAGAAGCGCGAGTACGACGAGGACGACGTGCGGATCCGCCCGGGACGCTCGACGCGCCCGCGCACCCGCATCCGGCCCACCCACGACACCGCCCTCGACGGCTTCGTCGTCGCGGTCGACCGCGGCCGCTACACCTGCGCCATCGGTGACCGCGTGGTCACCGCCATGCGCGCCCGCGAACTGGGCCGCCGCGGCGTCGTCGTCGGCGACCGGGTCGCGGTCGTCGGCGACACCTCCGGCGACGAGGGATCGCTGGCCCGCATCGTGCGCATCGACGACCGCGCGTCCATCCTGCGCCGCAGCGCGGACGACGACGAGAACACCGTCGAGGGCCGCCAGGAGCGCGTCATCGTGGCCAACGCCGAGCAGCTCGTCATCGTCAGCGCGCTCGCCGACCCGCCGCCCCGCACGGGCTTCATCGACCGCTGCCTCGTCGCCGCGTACGACGCCGACATCGAGCCGCTGCTCTGCCTCACCAAGGCCGACCTCGCCGGGCCGGAGGAGGTGCTCGCCTACTACGCCGACCTCGACCTGCCGTACGTGCTGTGCCACCCCGACCGGCCGCTCGACGAGTTGATCGAGGCCTTGCGCTCGCGCCTGTCCTGCCTCGTCGGGCACTCGGGCGTCGGCAAGTCCACGCTGGTCAACCGGCTCAGCCCCGACGCCGACCGGGCGGTGGGCGTGGTCAGCGCGATCGGCAAGGGCCGCCACACGTCCACGTCCGCGGTCGCCCTGCCGCTGCCCGGCGGCGGCTGGGTGGTCGACACCCCCGGCGTACGGTCGTTCGGCATCGCCCACGTGGACCCGGAGAACGTCCTGCACGGCTTCCTGGACCTGCTCCCCGCCTCGGTCAACTGCTCCCCCAACTGCGACCACCTGACCACCCCCGGCTGCGGCCTGGACGCCCTGGTCGCCGCCGGCGGCGCCGACCCCCGCCGCCTAACCTCCTACCGCCGCCTCCTCTCCTCCCGCACAGGCGACACCCGCCCCTCCGCCTGACCCCACCGTCCGCGCGGTGGCCCGGCCGACGTTGGACCGTTAGACAGGTAATTCCGCGCGAAATAGCCCGCCTCACGGTCCAAACGCTGGCCGGCCGAGCGGGGAGGGCGGGCCGCCAGAAGCGCGCGTGATGACCCGCGCGGCCCGCCTCGCGCCAGAAAGTGCGAAGGTGGTGGGGCACCGCGGCCCGGACCCCACCAGAAGTGCACATGTGACGGCCCTTCCCGGCCCGCCTCGCGCCAGAAGTGCACAGGTGGCGGGGCACAGTGCGATCACGCTCGCCAACTGTGAGCTTCTGGCGAGGCGCAGGACCGCCCACCCCACCAGAAGTGAACTTCTGGCGAGGCGCAAGACCGCCCACCCCACCAGAAGTGAACTTCTGGCGAGGCGCAGGACCGTCTGCCCCGCCAGATGCGCACTTCTGGCGGGTGGCCGGCCGGCGGACCTCGCCAGATGTGCACATATGGCGAGCACCCGCGGCAGCCACCCGGCCCCGGCCCCAGCCAGCAAGAGGTGGCCTTCGGCGCAGCAGACCCCGCGCAAGCCGGCAATGGAGACCCTTTGGCGGCGTCACGATGGCGCGGCCACGCCACAGGGTCGCCTTTCGCTAGGCAGGACGCCCCGCCACCCGCCGAGGGGTCGCCTCCGGCGGGGCGTGGGTGGGGAGGCGGGGTCAGCGGGGGAGGACGGGGCCGCCGGTGCGCCAGTAGACGCCATCGGCGCGGGACATGAGGTCCTCGTCGATCAGGTGGCGGCGGAGAGCGGGGTAGTCGGGGTGCCAGGCGCGCAGGACCGCGTCCACCTCGCGCTCCGGGTATTTCACGCCCGGTTCGAAGCCGGAGACGATGTGCTCCAGGATGATGCGGCGCTTGCCGCGGGCGGCCGGGATCGAGACGAGGCGGCCGTCGGCGATGAACGCGCGCAGCACCGCCGCGCGGTCACGGTCCGGGTCGAGGGGTTCGGCGGGCGTCGCGTTCTGCGCCGCGGCGTACTCCCGGACTGTGTCCTTGAAGAGGGTGACCTGCGCGACCAGGCCGCCGTCGACGGACGTCAGCAGGCCGCCCTGGAGCAACCGGTTGATCGCGGCGACCGCCTCCCGCGCACTGAGGTCGGCGCGGAGCGCGACCTCGCCGGGCGTGCGGGCGCCGAGCACCACTGCCGCGAAGGCGCGCAACCGGCTCTCCTCCGCGAGCAGTCCGAGCACGGCGTTCGGTCCCATTCCGGTGAGCCTACCGGCGTGTCGCGCCGGACCCCCTCTTCAGATCGAAGCCGTGTAGGTTGCGTGCGTGACCCGCTACGCCGACGACCTCGCGCTGGCCCATGTCCTGGCCGACAGCGCGGATTCCATCTCGATGGCCCGGTTCCGGGCGCTCGATCTGAGCGTGACCGCCAAGCCGGACCTCACGCCCGTCTCGGACGCGGACACGGCCGTCGAGAAGGTGATCAAGTCGACGCTGGGGCGCACGCGGCCGCGCGACGGCATGATCGGCGAGGAGTTCGGGCGCAGCGACGCGGCGGCCGGGCCGAGCCAGCGGCAGTGGGTGGTCGACCCGATCGACGGGACGAAGAACTTCGTGCGCGGCGTGCCGATCTGGGCCACCCTGATCGCCCTCATGGAGGGCTCCGAGGTCGTGGTGGGCCTGGTGTCCGCGCCGGCGCTGGGTCGCCGCTGGTGGGCCGCCAAGGGCCTCGGGGCGTGGGCGGGGCGCCACCAGCACGCCGCGACCCCGATCAGGGTGTCGGGCGTCAGGCGGCTGGCGGACGCGTCGTTCTGCTACTCGTCGCTCAACTCGTGGGAGCAGGCGGACAGGTTGGACGCGATGCTCGACATCATGCGGCAAACCTGGCGAAGCCGGGCGTACGGCGACTTCTACGGGTACATGCTGTTGGCGGAGGGTGCCGTGGACATCATGGTGGAGCCTGAGCTGTCGCTCTGGGACATCGCGGCCCTGATCCCGATCGTGACCGAGGCGGGCGGAACCTTCACCGACCTGGCCGGCCGCGAGGGTCCGGGCGGCGGCAGCGCCATCGCCACGAACGGGCCGCTGCATGCCGACATCCTTGATCGGCTCGGTTCATGACCAAGAAGAGGGTCGGTCGCCCGACTGTGTCTCGGCGCGAGCCGAAGCGGCCCCTTATCCTCCTCGCGTGATGTCTACGGGCTGGTTCTACCTGGCTGCCATGATCGGCATGTACGGGGTGGCCAACCTGCTGCAGTCGATGGCGGCCGCGAAGACCACGGCACATCACACCCTCGACCCCGCGCTGTTGGTCCGGCTCGCCCGGCACCGGACGTACCTCGTCGGCCTGCTCTGCCAGATGCTGGGCTTCATCCTGGCCTTCCTCGCCCGCCGCGACCTGCCGCTGTTCCTCGTGCAGGCGAGCATGGCGGCCGGCCTCGGCGTGACCGCGATCCTGGGCGTCCTGGTGCTGAAGTGGCGCCTGCCCCCCGCCGAGATCTCGCTGCTGGTGCTGCTCTGCCTCGGCATCGCCGCGCTGGTCATCTCGGCGCAGCCGCACCCGTCCCGCGACATCGGGGTCACCGGCGAGATCGCGCTCGTCGTCACGCTCGGCCTGGTGGCCGTCCTGGGGCTGCTCGCGGCGAAACTGCACGGGGCACCCGGCTCGGTGGCCCTGGGCGCGCTCGCCGGAATGTCGTTCGGCGCGGCGGCGGTCGCCTCCCGGCCGCTGGCCAACGCGCACTCGGTGGACGCGTTCATCACCGACCCGCTGCTCTACATCCTGATCGCGCACTCCCTCGTGGCCCAGCTGCTGCTCGGCCTCGCGATGCAGCGCGGGTCGACGACGGCGGCGGTGGCCGCGATGGACGCCGCCTGCGCGATCCCGCCCGCGATCATCGGTCTGATGTTCCTGGGCGACAAGGTGCGGCCCGGCCTGGGCTGGCTGGCGGCGGTCGGCTTCGTGGCGACGCTGGCCTCGGTCATCGGCATGACATTCTTCGCCGAGCCCCAGCACCACCACGCGATCGGCCGCCACCGCCGCCCGGACCAGTTCGTCGGGACGCGCCGCGCGCCCGAATAATCACCGCCCGTGCAGGGTGAGGATGTAGTCCAGCACCAGCGCGGTCCACCCGGTCTGGTGCATGGCGCCCAGGCCGGCGCCCGTGTCCCCGTGGAAGTACTCCGGGAAGGGCAGCAGGTCGCGCCAGCGCGGGTCGGTCTGGAACAGCTCGACGTCCCCGAACAGCGGCCGCTTCCCGTCCTTGTCGGCCAGGAACAGGTTGACCTGCCGTTGGGACAGGTCGTTGGCGATGTCGGTCAGCGACTTCTTCACGCCCGAACCCGTCGGGTACTCCACCATGAGGTCCTCGCCGAAGAACCGGCCGAACCGCCGCAGGCCCTCGATGATCAGGTAGTTCACCGGGTACCAGATCGGGCCGCGCCAGTTGGAGTTGCCGCCGAACAGGCCCGTCGCCGACTCGGCCGGCTCGTAGCCCACGGTGAACTCGGTGCCGCCAAGCTCGACGGTGTACGGCTCCTTGAGGTGCTTGCGCGACAGCGTGCGCAGCCCGTACGGGGAGAGGAACTCCTCCTCGTCGAGCATCCGGCGCAGGATCATCAGCAGGTGGTCCGTGCCGACGGCCGTCAGCAGGCGCAGCTGCTGGCCGTCGCGGATGCGCCGGGCGCCGACCACGTCCACGTACTCGGGCTTGTTGGTGAGGAACCAGCGCAGGCGCCCGGCCACCTCGGGCAGCCGCGCCAGGGTGATCGAGCTGAGGATGGTGTTCGCGCCCAGCGGCAGCAGGCCGACGACCGAGCGCACCTTCAGCGGCACCTGCGTGCCGTCCGCCTGACGGATGACGTCGTAGAAGAAGCCGTCCTCGTCGTCCCACAGCCCCTGCTCGAACGCGGCGGCCGCGATGTAGGCGAAGTGCTCGAAGAACTTCGTGGCCAGGTCGACGTACGCGCGGTCGTGGGTGGCCAGGACCAGGGTCATCTCGAGCAGGTTCAGCGCGTACATGGACATCCACGCGGTGCCGTCGCTCTGCTCCAGCACGCCCGCGATGGGCAGCGCGGCGCCCCGGTCGAACGGGCCCACGTTGTCCAGGCCGAGGAAGCCGCCCTCGAAGACGTTGTTGCCGCTGGTGTCCTTGCGGTTGACCCACCAGGTGAAATTCATCAGGAGCTTTTGAAGTACGCGCGCGAGGAAGTCGAAGTCGCGCGCCCCGTCGAGCTCGAAGACCTTGAGCGCCGCCCAGCCGTGCACGGGCGGGTTCACGTCGTCGAACGCCCACTCGTAGGCGGGGATCTGCCCGTTGGGGTGCATGTACCACTCGCGGAGCAGGAGCAGCAGCTGCTCCTTGGCGAACGACGGGTCGACCCGGGCGATCGCCACGCACTGGAACGCGAGGTCCCAGGCGGCGTACCAGGGGTACTCCCAGGGGTCCGGCATGGAGATCACGTCGAAGCTCGACATGTGCCACCAGTGGCCGTTGCGGCCCCGCTTGCGCCCGGCGGCCGCCGGCTGCCCGGCCGGGTCGCCGGCCAGCCAGCGGACGACGTCGTAGTGGTAGAACTGCTTGCCCCACATGAGGCCGGCGACGGCCTGGCGCAGCACGAGCGCCTCGTCCGCGCTGGCGGTGGGCGGGGTCAGGGCGGCGAAGTAGGCGTCGGCCTCGGCGCGGCGGGCGGCGACCACGGCGTCGAAGTCCGCGCCCAGGTCGAGGGCGGCGTGGTCGCGCTTGGCGGCCTCGGGCGACCACTCGTCGGCGCTGCTGGCCACGAGCGCGAGCCGCAGCCGGATCTGCCTCGTCTCCCCCGGCTGGAGGTTCAGCTCGTAGTGCAGGGCGCCCTTGGTGCCGATCCGCTCGGGGTTGACCAACGGCTTGTCGTTGATCAGATACTCCCCGATGCCGTCCTTGGGGTACCTGGAGCGGCTCTTGAGGCCCCACAGGCGCTCGGCGTTGGACTCGTTGTCACAGCACAGGGCCTCCGGGTCGCCCTCGCCCGCGAGCACGAGCCGGCCCAGGATGCGGTGCTTGGCCACCAGCGTGCCGGCGTCGTAGCCGTGCAGGGCCGGCACGTCCGACCAGCCCGGCAGGCCCCACGCCCAGGTGTTGCGGAACCACAGGGTCGGCAGCACGTGCAGCGGGGCGGCCTCGGGGCCGTGGTTGGTGACGGTCACCAGGACGCAGTAGTCGGTCGGCGAGGCCTTGGCGTAGTCGACGTTGATGGCGAAGTACCGGTCCTCGTCGAAGATGCCGGTGTCGACCAGCTCGAACTCCGGCTCCTCCCGGCCGCGCGCCCGGTTGACATCGTGCAGCTCGCTGTACGGGAACTTGGCCTGCGGGTAGTGGTAGCGCCAGGTCATCCACGAGTGCGTGGGCGTGGAGTCCAGGTACCACCAGTACTCCTTGCAGTCCTCGCCGTGGTTGCCCTCCGGGCCGGCGAGGCCGAACATGCGCTCCTTGAGGATGTTGTCCTGCCCGTTCCAGAACGCGAACGCGAAACAGAACGTCTGCCGCTCGTCGCAGATGCCCCCGAGACCGTCCTCGTTCCACCGGTAGGCCCGCGACCGGGCGTGGTCGTGGGGGAAGTAGTCCCACGCCGTCCCGTGCTCGCTGTAGTCCTCCCGGACGGTCCCCCAGGCCCGCTCGGACAGGTAGGGACCCCACTCCCGCCAGGCGTCCACGCCCGAGTCGGCGTCGGCCAGCCTCTCCCGTTCAGCGTCCATTGCATCCCCAGTCACGCCTAGATTGTCCGTCAGTCGTGTTACAGGCCGCCGCACCACCCGGCGACAGCGATCAGTTCCGTTACCCTGAGCAGCGCCCGTACGATCGCGACGTGACATTCATCCCCCGGTGGTCCCTCGGTACTCAGGTGTGCGGTTCCCTCTCCGCCGGGGGTGCCCGCGAGTGGCTGGTCACCGACGGGCTGGGCGGCTACGCCATGGGCACCGTCTCCGGCCTGCGCACCCGCCGCTACCACGGCCTGCTGGTGGTGGCCGACCCCACGCCCGCCGCGCGGAAGCTGGCGCTGGCCGCCCTCGACGCGGTCGTGACGCTCCCGTCGGGGGCGCGGGTGCGGCTGGGCACCCACGAGTGGGCCTCGGGCCACGTGGAGCCGCGCGGCTACACGCTGCTGGAGAGCTTCGAGCTGCGCGGTGGGGTGCCGCGCTGGCGGTGGCGCTGCGGCGACGTCGTGGTCGAGCGTGAGATAGCCATGGAGTACGGCCGACCGTCCGTCGCCGTCACGCACCGCCTCGTGTCCGGGCCGCCGGTGCACCTGGCCGTCGAGGCGCTGGGCACCTGGCGTGACTCGCACGGCGAGCGCTACGCCGTCGGGGACGAGCTCGTTCTGGCGACGGCCGCCGACGGGGTGGTCGTGGCCGATGCCTACCGGCTCGCCGGGCCGGGCTTCGAGCCGGACGGCAACTGGTGGCTCGGGGTGCGCGCCCGCGAGGAGGCGGCCCGTGGCCTGCACCCGGTCGAGGACCTGCGCTGCCTGGGCCGCTTCGGCGCGACGCTGGAGCCGGGCGGGACGCTGGAGGTCTCGGCCTGGGCCGGGGACCTCGCCACGCCCCCGCCGCCCGCGTCGACGGTGATCGAAGCGGCCCGCGACCGGGCGGCGACGGTCCTGGCCGGCGCTGAGGACGAGACATCGGCAGCCCTGCGGCTCGCCGCCGACGCGTTCGTGGTCACCACGCCGGTCGGGCCGGACGTGGTCGCCGGCTACCCCTGGTTCGGCGCGTGGGGCCGGGACACCATGACGTCGTACGAAGGGCTGTTCCTCACGACCGGGCGGGCGGAGCAGGGCCGGCGCCTCCTCGCGGCCTACGCGGGCACGCTGTCGCACGGGATGATCGCCAACACGGCCGACACCGGCGCGACGGAGTACAACACGGCCGACGGCACCCTGTGGTTCCTGCACGCGGTGGACCGGCACGTGGCGGCGACCGGCGACGACGACCTCGCCGCGTCGATCCTGGACGGGCTCGACAGCATCGTGACCGCGCACCTGGCCGGGACGCGGTACGGCATCCGGGTCGACCCGACCGACGGGCTGCTCACCCAGGGCGCCGAGGGCAAGGCGCTGACCTGGATGGACGCCGTCGTGAACGGGATCGCGGTGACGCCCCGCCCCGGCAAGGCCGTGGAGATCAACGCGCTCTGGATCAACGGGCTGGCCGCGCTCGCCGGGCTGCGGGAGCGGCTGGGCCGACCCGGCGACGACCTGCTCAAGGTGCGTGAGCTGGCCGTGGACTCGTTCCGCCGGCGGTTCGTCAACCCGGAGACGGGCTGGCTGCGCGACGTCGTGGACTCCACGTCACTGCAGACCTATCCGCGCGGCGACGACCCGTCGCTGCGCCCCAACCAGCTCCTGGCGTTCGGCCTGCCCTACGCCCCGCTGCGCGGCGGGGACCCGGGGGCCGTGCGGGCAGTGTCCGCCGCCCTGCTCACCCCGCTGGGTCTGCGCACGCTCGCTACGGGCGAGAACGGGTACAAAGGCGGCCACCAGGGCTCCCCCGTCGACCGCGACCACGCCTACCACCAGGGCACCGTGTGGCCGTGGCTCATCGGGCCGTACGTGGACGCGTGCCTCGCGGTCGGCGTGGACGCGACCGGGGCGCTGGACGGTCTGGTCGCGCACCTGCCGGAGTGGGGCGTCGGGTCGGTGAGCGAGACCGCCGACGGCGACGCGCCGCACGCGGCGACGGGGTGCCCGTTCCAGGCGTGGTCGGTCGCCGAACTCGCACGCGGCTACCGGATGATGGGCGCAAAGTAACATTCCCGAAATCCGCATGTTCTCCCAGGTAACAGCCCCCCGACAGAATGATGGGCAATCCCGTTAGGCGTACGGCACCCCCGGTGGAGGGGGTGTCTGCTGGCGCACGCCTGACGGCCGGTTCTGGGGAGAGAAGGGGGAGCGACCGTGCCCGAAAAGCCGCGATTCGCACCGACGCCCGCCGCCGCCACACCGCCCCGCCGGGTGCTCATGCTGTCCTGGGAGTACCCGCCCGTCGTCGTCGGCGGCCTCGGCCGCCACGTGCATGCTCTGGCCACATCGCTGGCGGCTGCCGGCCATGAGGTCACCGTCGTCACCCGCCACGCCCCGGGCGCGCCCCGCGAGGAGTACGCGGACGGCGTGCGCATCGTCCGCGCTCCCGAGGACCCGCCGACCTTCCCGCTCGTCACCTCGGGCCTGCTCTCCTGGACGATGGCGTTCAACCACTCGCTGACCCGGGCCGCCCTGCACGCCGCCGCGACCGGCGAGTACGACGTCATCCACGCCCACGACTGGCTCGTCACGCACACCGCGGTCACGCTCAAGGAGCACCTGGGCATCCCGCTGGTGGCCACCATCCACGCCACCGAGGCCGGCCGCCACCAGGGCTGGCTGCCCGAGGAGATGAACCGCACCATCCACTCCGTGGAGGTGTGGCTGGCCCGCGAGGCGTGCCGGGTGCTGGTCTGCTCCGAGTACATGCGCTGGGAGGTCACCCGGCTGCTGGAGCTGCCCGCGTCGCGGGTCGACGTGGTGCCCAACGGCGTGGACAGTTCGGTCTGGCGGACGACGGCACGGGCCGTGGCCGCCGCGCGTACCCGCTTCGCCGGCGAAGGGCCGCTGCTCGGCTTCGCCGGTCGCCTCGTCTACGAGAAGGGCGTGCAGCACCTGGTCAGCGCGCTGCCCGAGCTGCGCGCCCGGCACCCCGGCATGCGCCTGGTCATCGCCGGCGACGGGCCGCACAAGGCCGAGCTCGTCGACGCGACGAAGCAGCTGCGTCTGCAGCGCGCGGTGAGCTTCACCGGCTTCCTCGGCGCCGACCTGCCCGCGGTGCTGGCCGCCACGGACGCGATGGTGGTGCCGAGCATCTACGAGCCGTTCGGCATGGTGGCGCTGGAGGCCGCGGCGGCCGGCGCCCCGCTGGCGGTGGCGCGCACCGGCGGCCTCGCCGAGATCGTGGAGCCGGGCGTGACCGGCGTGACGTTCCCGGCCAGCGACCCGTTCGGGCTGGCGGAGGCGGTCAGCTCGCTGCTCGCCGACCAGACCTTCGCCAAGCGCGTGGCGCGGCAGGCCAAGGCCATGGTGGCGACCCGCTACGGCTGGCCGACGATCGCCCGCCACGTCGTCTCGGCGTACGACGCGGCGGTGGCGCAGGCCCCGTCATTCGTCACCGACGCGCTTCCCACACCCGTCGTCGTGCCCGAGGGCAACCTGCTCGCCGCCTGACATGCCCCTACACTGTGGAGCCCCTGGCGTAACTTGCCACGGGGCTCCACAGTGTGTGATGACGTCAGCGGTTTGGCGGTCGACGCCGGACGGGTATGACGTACTCACTCCGAGTGCACAAGGAAAGGGGCGCCCGCGATGGGCATCATCTTCCGCAAGGTGTGGCGGCTGGGTCCACTGCGGTTGAACTTCACCAACAAGGGCCTGTCCTCCTGGACGTTCAAGATTGGCCGTTGGTCGTGGAACTCCCGCACCCGGGCGCACCGCGTCGACCTGCCCGGTCCGGTCTCCTGGAAGCAGGACAAGTAACCCTGAACGCCGCCGCCCGGCGGGCCGTCAGGCCCGCCGGTGCGCGCCGCGCCAGTCGTTGAGCTTGCGGACCACCACGATGAGCAGCGCGACGATCGCGAGCGCGCCGACCACGATCAGCACGAACGTGAGGTACGGCGGCTTGAGCGTCGTCTCGCCGCTGACCGCGATCGTCTGCGGGCCGTCGAGCTTCGTCGCGCGCTTGAGGCCGTGCTTGCCGAGCACGGTGTCCCAGGGCGAGCTGACGGTGGCGCGCAGCGTGAACGTGGCGTGCACCGCCATGGTCTCCGAGGAGAGCCGGAACCACGACCTGGTCGGCCACTCGTACTGCACGTAGTAGTACGCCGGGGTGTCCGGGGTGAGCTCGATGCGGTCCGGCAGGTTCCCCACCGTGACGGTCTGGTCGCCCTCGATCCGTTCGAGCGTCACGTCGGTCAGGACGATCGGCACTCTGGTCGTCTTCGCCTGCAGCGTGAGCATGTGCGATGCGGTGCCCGTGGACGGGTCCACGTTGTCGAGCGTGTGGTCCCACTTCAGCGTCACCGGGGCGGCCAGGTCCGGCTTGAGCACCGACTTCAACCGGCTCACCTGCAGGTCGGTGCGGAGCTTGCCGTAGAACGTCTTCGCCTGGTCGGTCTTGGTGATGTTGATGGTCTGGACGCCGCTGAACACCGAGCGCAGCGCACCCGCGCTGGACACCCCGCCCGTCGTGGAGCCGAACACGCGCAGGCCGGGCACGTTCGAGGCCGGCTTGAGCGTCTTCCAGAGCGGGTCCTTGCGGTCGGTGTTGGCGCTTGACTTGCGGTCGATGTCGCTCATCACGATGAGCGCCGACACGGGTGCGTTCTCGTCGCGCATCTTCCGGAACGCGGTGAGCATCGGGCGGGCCATGTTCGAGCGATCGCCCTCGGACGAGGCGGGCAGGCAGGAGACCATGTCCTGCGGATTGACGAGCGAGCCGTTGTAGCAGTCGCCGTCCGAGTCGGCGAACGTCCTGATGTTGATCGTGTCGTTGGGGCTCATGGCGCTGACGAGCGCGAGCAGCGACTTGCGCACCGCGGCGAACCGGCCGCCCTTGAACATCGTGGCCGATGTGTCCACCATGACCTCGAAGTGGATCGGCACGTCGCCGATCTCCAGACTCTCGAAGATGTCCTGCTGGGACGTCTCGCCGGGATCGGCGTGAGCCGGCGCCGGGGCACCCAGGCCCGTTCCCGTGGCCAGTGCGATGGCCAGCGCCGCGGCGCCCACCCGCCGTACGAACGCCCGCCGTGGCGGCACACTGAGTCGGCTCATCTCGTGCCGGTTCCTTTCCTTCTCGCCGACCGCCGAGCACCATGCGACGGTCATACGTGCGCGCGGGCATGGTAGCGACGCGGAGTCGGGCGTTCAGTCGGCTGACGGACGCAACTGATCGTTGTGCTCCTTTCGGCCACTCGAAGGACGACGGTCGGCCAATCCGACCCCTACGGGGCGTGATCTCGGGATATACCCGGGGGACTCGGGATCCCCCGGCCAGCCCTTGCCATCTACGGTGTGGCGGTGACACTCATCGCGACAGAGGCGCTCACCAAGAGGTACCCGAACGGGGTCACCGCGCTGAGCGATCTCACCGTGGACGTCTCGCCCGGCGTGATCGGGTTGGTCGGCGCGAACGGCGCCGGCAAGTCCACCCTCATCAAGATCCTTCTCGGCCTGCTGCCGCCGACCAGCGGGCGGGTCAGCGTGCTCGGCATCGACCCCACGAGCGAGCCCGAGCAGGTCCGCGCCCGGGTGGGGTACATGCCCGAGCACGACTGCCTGCCACCTGATCTCTCCGCGGCGGAGTTCGTCACCCACATGGCCCGGATGTCCGGTCTGCCCCGCACCGCGGCCCGCGAGCGCGCCTCCGAGACCCTGCGCCACGTCGGCCTGTACGAGGAGCGCTACCGGGCCATCGGCGGCTACTCCACGGGCATGAAGCAGCGGGTCAAGCTCGCCCAGTCGCTCGTGCACGACCCCGACCTGCTGCTGCTCGACGAGCCGACGAACGGCCTCGACCCGGCCGGCCGCGACGCGATGCTCAACCTCATCGACCGCATCGGCAGCGAGTTCGGCATCTCGCTGGTCGTCTGCTCGCACCTGCTCGGCGAGGTGGAGCGCATCTGCGACACGCTCATCGCGATCGACGGCGGCCGGCTGCTGCGGGCCGCGAACATCTCGACCATGACGAAGGCGAGCGACGTGCTCGCCATCGAGGTCACCGAGGGCGCCGACGCGCTCGCCGCACGCCTGACCGAGAGCGGCCTCGACGTCCGTGCCGAGGGCCGCGACCTGCTCGTGCCGCTCGCCGACGACACCACCTACGACGTGGTCCTCGCCGCCGTCGCGGCGCTCAACCTGCCGTTGCACCGGCTCGACCAGCGCCGCCACCACGTCTCCGACCTGTTCCGCGACACCGCCGGGGAGCCCGCCCATGTCGGTTGAGAACCAGCCCGCCGGCGTCATCCACGACATCGGCTACCAGCGCTACGCCGGTGCCCGTCTGGGCCGCGGCTACGCGGCCCGCTCCCTGTACGTGCACGGGGTGCGCACCGCCCTCGGCCTCGGCCGGGGCCCCAAGGCCAAGATCTTCCCGTGGCTCGCCGAGGGCATCCTGCTGCTCGTCGCGGCGATCGTCACGGCGATCCGGGCCCAGACCGGGGAGGCGGTCATCAGCTACACTGAGTTCGCGGCGCAGCTGAGTTTCCTGATCATCCTGTTCTGCGCGACCACGGCCCCCGAACTGGTGTCCCGCGACCTGCGCAGCGGGGTGCTGCCGCTGTACTTCTCCCGGCCGCTGCGGCGCTCGGACTACGCGCTGGGCAAGCTCGGCGCCATGGTCACCGCGGTGTGGCTGCTGCAGGCCCTGCCGCTGACGCTCATGTACCTGGGCGCGGTGTTCTCCGTCAAGGGCGGCAGGGCGGTCTGGCACGAGACCGTCGACTACAGCAAGGGCCAGCTCTCCGCGCTGCTGTTCGGCCTGGTGTTCGGCGCGATCTCGATCCTCATCGCGTCGCTGGCCGGCCGGCGCGCGGTCAGCGCCGCGCTCATCGTGGTGGCGTTCCTGGTGACCTCGCCCATTTTCGGCGTCCTCCAGGTCATCGGCACCGGGGCGGTCAAGCAGCTGTCCGGCATCATCAACCCGGTGTCCCTGGTCCTGATCACCAACGCCTGGCTCACGGGCGACCAGGGTAAAGACTTCGACGAGATCGCCGGCTACGGCATCTACTACGCGCTGAGCACCGTGGTGCTGATCGTCGGCTGCGTACTCCTGCTCCTCCTGCGCTACCGGAAGGTGGCCCGATGACCTCGGTGAACGTTGAGCTCGCCAACGTGTCGTGCTGGTACGGGAACGTGGTGGCCGTCAACGACGTGACCATGACGCTCGGGCCGGGCGTGACGGGCCTGCTCGGGCCGAACGGCGCCGGCAAGACCACGCTGCTGCACATGATGGCCGGCTTCCTCGCCCCCTCGCGCGGCACGGTCCAGGTCGGTGGCCAGCCGACCTGGCGCAACCCGGGGGTGTACCGCGACCTCGGCCTGGTCAGCGAGCGGGAGGCGGCGCACGGGTTCCTCACCGCCCGCCAGTTCGTGGAGGCCAGCGCCAAGCTGCACAAACTGCCCGACCCGAGGGCCGCGGCCGCCAGGGCCCTGGGGTTGGTCGAGATGACCGACGCCCAGGACCGCCGGATCGAGACGTACTCCAAGGGCATGCGTCAGCGGACCCGGGTCGCGGCCGCGCTGGTGCACAACCCGGCCGTACTCCTGCTCGACGAGCCGTTCAACGGCATGGACCCACGCCAGCGGCTGCACATGATGGACATGCTCGACGAGCTGGGTCGGCAGGGGCGCACGATCCTGTTCAGCTCGCACATCCTGGAGGAGGTCGAGCAGGTCTCCGGCACGGTGCAGGTCATCGTGGCGGGCCGGCTCGCCGCGTCGGGTGACTTCCGCACGATCCGGCGGCTGATGACCAACCGCCCGCACGTGTTCACCATCCACTCCAGCGACGACCGGAGGCTGGCGGTGGCCCTCATGGCCGAGGAGTCCGTCGCGGGCGTCGAGCTGGACGCCACGGGGCTCACCGTGCGGGCCGGCGACTACGGCACGTTCACCCGCGCCCTGCCGAAGATCGCGACAACCTCGGGAGTACGGGTACGCCGCGTCCTCCCGGCCGACGAGTCCCTCGAAAGCGTCTTCTCGTACCTGGTGGCGGCATGAATATAACGATTGCTTCAATGACGCTGCGCGGGCTGTTCGGGCGGCGCAGGTTCCTGTTGCTGCTTCCGTTGCCGTTGCTGGTCATCGGGTTGGCGGTGCTGTGCGAGGCGCTCAACGCGAAGCCGGAGGACTGGGGCGGGCCGGTGCTCGGCGGCCTCGGGCTGGGCATCACGCTGCCGCTCATGGCGCTCATCATCGGCACGGGCGTGCTCGGCGCCGAGATCGATGACGGCACGATCACGCACATCCTGGCCAAGCCGCTGCCCCGCTCCGAGATCATCATCTCGAAGCTGGTCGTGGCCATCCTGGTCACCGCCGTGACCGTGGCCCCGGCGCTCGGCATCGCCGGCCTCATCACCGGGACCGCCTCGGTGGGCTACGGGCTCGCGGCCGGCGCGGCGGTGGGCGCGTGCGCGTACTCGGGACTGTTCGTGGCGATGAGCATGCTCACCCGGCGGCCGGTGCTGCTCGGCCTGCTCTACGTGCTGATCTGGGAGGGCATCCTCGGCAACGTGCTGTCGGGCACCCAGAAGCTGTCGATCAGCGCGTACGTGGCGGCGGTCGCGGACAAGATCGCGGATTCCGAGATCCTGAGCGGCTCGCTGGGGGTGCCGCTCTCGCTGATCATGTCCGCGGTGTTCCTCGTGGGCGGCACGCTGATCGCCATCAACCGGCTGCGTTCGTTCAGCGTGGCGGGCGAGACCTCCTGATTCGTGTGCGGGGCGCCCGTGGGGCGCCCCGCACTCTCCGAGGGGTCGGCAACCTTTTTCCGCGAGTCTAGACAAATAGATCGACTGCGGTCAACGCGTCAGCTGTTCAGCCAGGCCTGGTACGCGTCGAAGGTGTACTCCCGGCCCAGGAAGTCCCGGACCAGCTCGGCCGCCGGGGCCGACCCGCCCGGCGCCAGCACCGCGTCGCGGTAGCGCCCGGCCGTCTCGGAGTCCAGCAGGCCCTCCCGCTTGAACACGGTGAACAGGTCCTTCGCGATCACCAGCGACCACATGTACGTGTAGTAGATCGCCGAGTACCCGTCGAGGTGACCGAACGACAGGTGGAACCACGTCCCCGGCACCTCCGGGAACGGGGCGTACTTCGCCTGCAGCTCCCGCTTGAGCTCGGCGATGTCGAAGGTGGCCGGGTCGCGCCGGTAGATCTCCAGGCTGACGGCGGCGTAGAACATCTGCTGGCGCACGAAGATGCCCTTGCCGAACTCCTCGGCCGCGCGCAGCTTCTCGACCAGCTCGGCCGGCAGCGGCTCGCCCGTCTCGTGGTGGACGGCGAACAGCGCCAGCGTCGGCGCGTCGAGCGTCCACTCCTCCAGCAGCTGCGAGGGCGCCTCGACGAAGTCCCACTCGGTGCTGATGCCGCCGACGCCCGCCCAGCGGGTGTGCCCGGCGAAGATGTGGTGGATCAGGTGGCCGAACTCGTGGAAGAACGTGCTCACCTCGTTGTGCTGCAACAGCGCCGGCTCCGCCCCCGGCTTGGGCAGGTTGCACAGCAGCGCGCACTCGGGGATGCGTACCCCCGCCTTGCCGTTGACCATGGTGAACATGGCCGCGTGGTTGTACTTGTCGGCGCGCGGGTGCATGTCGAGGAAGATGCGCCCGATCAGCACGCCGCCGCGCGCGACGTCGTAGGCCTCCACGTCGGGGTGCCACACCGGGGCGTCCTCGCGGCGGGTGAACGTCACCCCGAACAGCCGCTCGGTCAGCCCCATCAGGCCCACCTTCACCCGGTCGTACTCGAAATAGGGCCGCATGGCCTGCGAGTCGAAGGCGAACCGCTCCGCCTTGACCCGGTCCTGCAGGTACGCGTTGTCCCACGGGTCGACCGCCGCCGCTTCCGGGTCGTCGGCGCGCTTGCGCTCCAGCAGCGTGGCGAGGTCGGCTCCGAGGCGGCCGGCGGCGACGGACGCGATGCGGTCGATGAAGTCGCCGGCCGCGTCGGCGCTGCCGATCATCTTGTTCTCGGTGACGTACTGCGCCCAGCTCGGGTAGCCGAGCAGGGTGGCCAGCTCGTGGCGGCGCTCGACCAGCCGGTCGAGCACCTCGATGTTGGCCGGGTGCCCGCGCATCTGGAACAGCCGCCACAGCTCCTCACGCGCGTCCGCGCTCGTGGCGTAGGTCAGGAACGGGATGATGTCCGGGTACTCCGTGGTGATGCGGACCAGGCCGTCCTCGCCGGGCGGGTGGGCCCGCACGTAGTCGTCGGGCAGGCCGTCCAGCGCGCTCGGCGCCACGGTGGCCGTGCGGGTGTCGGAGCGGATGTTGCGGTCGAAGTCCTGCCCGATGCCGACGAGCTCCTCCTGCAGCTCGCGGACGCGGGCCCGGGTGGCGTCGTCGCGGTCCACACCGGCGCGGCGGAACTCGCGCAGGGTCTTCTCCACCCAGTACCGGGTGGTCTTGTCGGCCGCGCCGAGGTCGATGGCGGCCAGCGCGTCGTAGACGCCGCGGTCCAGGGAGATATCCGTGGCGACCTTGTCGATCTCCTGCTCGGCCGCGTCGGCGGCGGTGCGCACCGCCTCCTCCGGGTGCGCCTTCGCGATCATGCCGGCCAGCTCGCGCAGGTTGGACAGGGCGGCGTTCGCCTCGTCGAAGATGTCCAGGAGCGCGTCGGGGGCGCCCTCGGCGGCCTTGAACCGCTCGATGCCCGCCCGCGCGGTGGCGATCGCGGCCCCGGTGGCCCGCGTCAACTCCTCCGGCCCGCCGGAAGCCAGCCGCGCGGCCTCAAACTCACCCGACATAACGCCCTCCCGCCACCCGGCACGCCAACCCGCCGACCCTACCCCGGGCACCTCGCGCCGGACGCCGAAGCTGCGGCATGTGCCGACTCCGACGGATGCGGCTCCGGAAAGATGATCTCCATGAAAAATCTTGGCACGAAACACGCGCTCGACTTTCGCAGTGTTGTTGATCTAGGCGGCGG
>NZ_BAAALT010000266.1:0-3468 GCF_039528515.1 Luedemannella flava | reverse complement strand
GCCGCGGTGCGCTGCACGGGCGGCGGTGGGCCGGGCGGCGGCGCGGGCGCCTCCTCGGGCGTGTGCCGGATGCGCCGCCGCCGCCGCTGCGTCGGGTTCGGATCGGTGTCGTCCGGGGCCATGCAGGCAGGCTAGAACACTTCGATGCCGTGTGGCGCCCGGTGCCAACCGAACCCGGCGCTCGCGCGCGCCACGGCGCCAGCCCGCTCCTCGACCACGAGCCCCGCCTGGGCGAGCGGCCCGAGGCTCGGATCCCCCAGGTAGGCCGAGCCCAGCGCCTTGACGTCGAGCGACAGGTCGGCCGCGTCCGTGGTGGGTTCGCACGTCGCACCGTCCGGCCCGCCGACCAGGCGCCACCGTCGCGCGTTCTCCGGGAAGATCTCGTCCGTCACGTCGAGCACCAGGTCGACCGGCGCGGCGTAGCGACGGGCCGCCAGCGCCGTGGGCACGTCGACCAGCCGGACCCACAGCGAGTCGCCGATCCCGGCGCCGAGCCGGCGCGGCTCGTTGACCATGCGCAGCAGCGGTTCGTCGGATGCGGCGCACCACCAGCCCGTGGTCCGGGTCAGGTCGAACCCGAGCAGGTGGCGCCACAGCGCCACGTACGCCCCCGGCGTCGGCGCGACCAGTTCGACGATCGAGACGGCGCCCCTGGGCCCGGCGGAGTCCCAGTCGCTGCGCGTGCGGTACAGCGCGTACCCGACGACGTCGCCACCGCGCCCGGCGAGCACCGCGCGCAGCGGGCTGGCCCCGTCCCGGCGCGCGGACGGGTCGGCCAGCCGGTACGACCAGGTCGTCTCGTGCCGTTGCGACCAGCCCGGCCGGTCGGGCCACGCGGCGTCGAAGACGCGGGCGAGCGTGTCGCGCACCTCGGCCGGCACGGCCCCGCGCACGGTCACCGCCGGGTCGGCGGGCACGGTGATCACCACCTCGCGGGCGTCGATCTCCAGCGATAGCCGGCGCGCTGCCAGCCCGTACCCGAAGCGTTGGTAGATGCGTCCCTCGCTGGCCCACAGTGCCGCCACGGGTTCTCCCGCGGCGCGGATGTCCGCGAGCTGCGTGCGCTTCAGAGCGGTGAGTACGCCCTGGCGGCGCGCGTGCGCGGCGACGCCGACCTGGGTGACGTGCCCGCAGGCGACGGTGGCGCCGGGGACGGCGAGCCGGCGGGTGAACACGCCGGCGGAACCGATCAGTTCGCCGCCGCGCCGGGCGAGCAGCGTGCGGTCGGGCTCGAACGTGTGCCCCTCGGCCGCCGCGATCTCATCGTCGACCTCCTCCAGGAAGGAGAGGCTGAGCATGCGGACGAGGGTGCTCCAGTCGTCCGGCTTGGCGGTGCTGATGTCGAAGTCCGGCATCCCCCGGTTGTACCGCCACGGGCGCGGCCACGCGACGCATTTGTCGCGGACCGTGATCGGGACGACACGCTCCGACGTGGTCCGGCGTGGGGTGAAGTGACCGGATACTCTCGGTGTCGTGCAGGACGCGCAGACCGCCTTCCCCGGCGCCGGTAACCCTTCCCCCTCCTGGACACACCGCATGGACGACCAGACCCACCCGCTCGACCCCGTCTCCCCGGCGCGCCCGGGTCTCGACCGGACCCGACCCGACGTCGAGGGCACCCAGCCGACCTCGCCCGCCCGCCCCGAGACGATCTACGCCCGGGCCGCCGTCCGGGTGCCGGCCGGCGGCGCGCTGCGCCAGGCCACCGATGAGTACCCGATGGTCGACGACCCCCGGCACGACCCGCGTCGGGCGGCGGCCAACCCGCAGATCCCCGGCTTCCGCCAGCCCCGGCCCGCCGGCCGGCGGCTCTCGCTCGGCTGGGGCTGGTCCTTCACCGGCTACCTCATCGCGTTCATCGGCTGGGGTGTCTGGGCCGCCTCCGTGAACGGGCAGATGGTCGTGCCGGTCATTGACCTGGGCATCGTGACCGTGGTGGCGATCGGCGTGTTCGTCGTCTGCCGGTTGTTCGGCCGCGTGGTCTGGGAGGGCACGTTCGGCCGCCAGCGCCGCTCCGCCCGCGTCGCCCACGCGCTCACGGGCCTGTTCCTGACCGCCGCCGGCATCGGGTTCCTCGCCCACACGGTCTGGATCGCCGACGCCATCACCTGGGTGCGCACGAATCTGTGACGCCGGCGCGGCCCGCCGGGTCGGTCCGACCCGCCGGGCCGCGCGCTCGGTCAGGCGCCGTGCAGCGCCCTGATCCCCTGGACGGCGAAGTGCAGCGCGAGCCCGACCGCGGCGACGGCGACGAGCGCGACGAGGATTCTGATCATCACTCGGGTGGTCCGGGACATGGCGTAGCTCCGATCACTGGTGGGCGAGGGTTTCGCGGACGGTGAGGCCGGCGGCGCGGCGCGCCGCCGTCAGGGCGGCGCCGGCGGCACCGGCGACGGCGAGGACGACCCAGGCGGCGAACCCGCCGGGGGCGATCTCGGTCGGCAGGGGCAGGCCGAAGGACAGGCGGCCGAGGACGTCGCCGACCACCGCCGAGAGCGGGAGGCCTGCGGCGATGGCGATGACGCACCCGATCGCGCCCGTGAGCACGCTCTCCGTGATGACGAGCCGGCGGATCATCGGCGGGGTGGCGCCGATCGCCTGCATGATCCCGTACTCGCGGGTGCGTTCGGTGACGGCGATGCTCATGGTGGACGCGAGGCCCAACAGCCCGACGACCGCCATGAGCACGGCGAGCGCGATCAGGACAAAGATGAAGATCGCGACGTGGCCGTCGATGGCGTAGCGCAGTTCCGTGGTCGGCATGGTCGCGGCGGCCGGCGTGCGGTTGCCCGCGAGCGCCGCCTCGACGCGGTCGGTCACGGCCTGCACGTCCCCGTCGGCCCGCAGCCGCACGGTGTTGGCCGACCCGCCGCCGCCCGGCACGGTGTACGCGGTGGCGGGCCCGCCGACCTCGGCGACCACGCCGACCACGCGCCAGGTGCGGACGTCCCCCTCCACGGACAGCCGCACGGGCGCGCCGACCGCCGGGTCGCCCAGGCGGGTGGCGGCGCTCTGGTTGAGCACGACGGCGTCGGTGTCGTCCGGCCGCAGCCAGCGGCCCGCCGTCACGTCGAAACCGACCATCGCGGTGTCGGCCGGCAGCGCGGTCAACAGGAACCGCCCGTGGCCACCGTCCGGGTAGGTGCGCTGCACCTCGAGCCCGTCGGTGGCGGGCGTGGCCGGCAGGGTCAGCGTGGTCTCCGCCGCGGTGACCCCGGCGACGCCCCGGACGGCCGCGGCCAGCGACGCGGCGTCGGTCGGGGCGGCGAGCTGGAGCTCCGCGTCGTACGTGCGTTTCGCGAGCCCGTCGGCCACCCAGGCGCGCCACGCGGCGGCGCTGTTGAACCCGGTGGTGAACAGCGCCCCGCCGGCCGCGAGCAGCAGCAGCGTGAGCACCAGCCGGGTGCGCCGGCGCAGCAGGTTGCGCGCGGCCAGCCGGCCGGTGCGCCCGCCGCCGAGCCGGGCGAG
>NZ_BAAALT010000265.1:0-6978 GCF_039528515.1 Luedemannella flava | reverse complement strand
CGACCTGGCCCGCGCCGCGCGCAGCGGCGAGTGGGCCCGGGTGCCCACGGGCAACCACCAGCCGGTGTCCGGTCCCGCGTTCCAGGGGGCGCCCACGCCGACCCCGACGCCACGACCCATGCCGACGCCGAGCCCCATGTCGGCGCCCGGCGTGCGTCCCGTGTCGGGGCTCCCGCCCATCGCGCCCCGCCAGGGTCCCCGCGCGCCGCGGGCGACGTCCACCCCAGCGCCGCTGCCGAGCGCCAAGGTGTCGCGGCCGCGCCGGCGCGGTCGGGGCCGCGACGAGTCGGGCATCTCCGACGAGGCGTTCTGGGCGTTCATGAAGGGCAACGACTGATGGTGGGTCACCGGTGAGCGTGCCGCCGGTCCGCCACATCGGGCCCGCGCGCCTGACGGCGGGCCTGAACCGGCTGCCCCGCCTCGACTTCGCCACGCACCGCAACGTGCACGGCCCGCTCCCGCCGCTCAGCGTCGAGGACCTCGTCGTCCTCACCACCGAGATCAAGCTGACCGGCCGGGGCGGCGCGGGCTTCCCGTTCGCCACCAAGCTGCGCGCGGTCGCGCAGCAGGCCGCGCGGCGGCGCGCCGAGTGCCACGTGGTGGTGAACGCGACCGAGGGCGAGCCGGGCAGCTGGAAGGACAAGATGCTGCTCAGTCGCGTGCCGCACCTGATCCTCGACGGCGCGCTGCTCGCCGCGCACGCTCTGGGCGCCCGGTCCATCACCATCGGCGTCGCCGAGGGTGGGGCCGGCGCGGACTATCTGAGCCGGGCGCTCGCCGAGCGGCGCATGGCGGTGCCCACGAAGGTGGTCGTCCAGCCCGAGCGGTTCATCTCGGGGGAGAGCGGCGCGCTGGTCAACGGCGTCAACGGGCGCGCCCCGATCCCGCCGGGCCGCAAGGTGCTCGCCGCCGAGAGCGGCGTGGACGGCCGGCCCACGCTGCTGTCCAACGCGGAGACGTTCGCGCAGCTCGCGGTCGCCGCGCGCCTCGGCCCGGCCGGGTACGCCTCGGTCGGCATCCCGCAGGAGCCCGGCACCGTTCTGCTGTCCGTCGGCGGCTCGGCCGCGTTCCCGTCCGTCGTCGAGGTGCCCACCGGCGTACGCCTCATGGACGTGCTGCGGCTGTGCGGCGGGGTGATCGGCCCCGGCGTGCTGGTCGGCGGCTATCACGGCGCCTGGATCGGCCAGGACGCGGCCATGCGCGCCGAGGTCTCCCGGGCCGGGCTGAAGGCGGTCGGCGGCTCCCTGGGTGCCGGCATCGTGCTGCCGCTGGGGGAGGGCACCTGCCCGCTGGGCGAGGCCGCCCAGGTCGCGCAGTACCTCGCCGCCCAGTCCGCCGGCCAGTGCGGTCCCTGCCGCACAGGCCTGCCCGACGTCGCCGACGCCCTGGCCACGCTCGCGAACGGCATGGCCGGCGCGGACGCGGTCGCCGCGGTGCGCCGGGTGGCGGACGCGGTCAAGGGCCGCGGCGCGTGCGCACACCCCGACGGTACGGCCCGGTTCGTCATCTCGACGCTGGAGGCGTTCCCGGCGGACGTGGCCGCGCACACGCAGCGCGGCGGCTGTGGCAACGCGGTGCGCGGCATCCTGCCCGTGCCGCGCGCGGCGGCCGGCCGCAAACTCGCGGTCGACTGGGCCCGCTGCGACGGCCACGGCCTGTGCGCGAGCGTCGCGCCGGAGCTGATCCGCCTGGACGGCAACGGCTTCCCGGCCTTCGCCGACTCCGCCGTGCCCGAGTGGCTGGAGTCGTCCGCCCGGCGCGCGGTCCGCCGCTGCCCGGCCCTGGCCCTGCGCCTCGCGGCCCCGGCCCGCTGATTCGCCGCCATCCGCACCCGCGCGCTCCTGGCCCGGAGGCCCACGTCCGGCACCCGCCATCCACGATGCCGCATCGGCCCGCACCCGGGGCCGGTGCGGCGTCGGGTGCGTACATTGCTACGGATCAACAGGAATGAATAGGATGTCGAACGTGCATTTCGGACGACCCGCGGGCGACAGCGCGCCCCAAGTACGGCACAGTTAGCGCATGCCTGACATCCCGTCGCGCACGATCGCCGGCCGCTACCGCCTGACACGGCAGCTCGGCAGCGGCGGCATGGGCGTGGTCTGGCTGGCGCACGACGAGGTGCTGCACCGCGAGGTCGCGGTCAAGGAGGTCGTGCCGCCCGCCGGGCTGAGCGACGAGGAGAAGCTGGAGCTGCGGCGGCGCACCCTGCGCGAGGCGCGCGCGGCCGCCCGGCTCAACCACCCCAACGTCGTGCAGATCTACGACGTCATCCCCACCGAGCCGTGGCCGTGGATCGTCATGGAGTACGTGCCGTCCCGGTCGCTCTACAAGGTGCTGCACACCGACGGGCCGGTGGAGCCCCGGCAGGCCGCCGAGATCGGGCTCGCCATGCTGGGCGCGCTCGGCGCCGCGCACGCCGCCGGCGTCCTGCACCGCGACGTCAAGCCAGGCAACGTGCTGCTCAGCGAGGACGGTCGGGTCGTCCTGACCGACTTCGGCCTCGCCCACCTCGACAGCGGTGAGACCGCGCTGACCGTTCCGGGCCTCGTGGTCGGCACCGCGCTCTACTGCGCGCCCGAGCGGGCCAGGGACGGCACGTCCAGCCCGCAGAGCGACCTGTGGTCGCTGGGCGCGACGCTGCACGCGGCCGTCGAGGGCCGGTCGCCGTACGCGCGGCCCACCACGATGGCCACGCTCACGGCGCTCGCCGTCGAGCCGCCCGACCCGGCCCCGCACGCCGGCCCGCTGCGGCCGGTCATCGCCGGCCTGCTGCGTCGCGACCCGGACGCGCGGATGAAGCCCGCCGAGGCCGAGCGGCGCCTGCGGGCCGTCGTGGAGGGCAGCCGCCACCGCGGCTTCCGGCTCCCCCTGCCGCACCTGACCGAGCGCTCGACAGAGCTCGTCGCGCCCGCGACGCCCGAGAATGAGGCGCCGTCGGCGGAACTGCCCACCTCCCGATCCTCCCTCAGCGCCGTGGACCTGCGGGTCGGGCGGGGCCGGCTGCCGGCCGTGGCGAGTCTTTCGGCGGCGCTGCTGCTCATACCCGTACTCGTGTTGGCCTGGCAGACCCGCGACCGATCCGGCGGCGGGCAGACCACCGGGACCACCGCGGCGCCCGTCCCCGCGGTCATGTGGGACAACGGGCCGTGCGGGCGGGTCTTCGCCGCACCCCGCGCGACAGCGCCGCCGCCCGTCACGAAGGCGACCACGCCCGGGCCGTACACGATGCGGGCGGGCTGGGTGTGGCACCGGGAGCCGTCCGGGCTGCGGATCGCGGCCCCGGTCGGCGCGGTGTACGCGGCGCGGGAGGGCACCATCTGCTTCCGGGAGCGGCCGGGCGCCCGGGTCGTGGGCGTGGACACGGCGTGGCCGGCGGGCGACCTGCTCGCCACACTGCGCACCCGGGAGAAGGCCCTGGAGCAGGAGCTTCCGGGGTACTCGCGGGTCGGCCTGCGCCCGGCCAGCTACCTCGGCGGCGCGGCCGACCTGGAGTTCACCTTCGAATCGAGTACGGGCGACCGCCTGCACGGCCTGCTGCGGGCGTTCCACTACGGCGACGGCGGGGCCCGCACCGCCGCGATCATCTGGGTGACCCGCGACCTCGACTGGCTTGGCGACCAGGGCTTCCTGCGGACGGTCATGTTGAGCTTCCGGCCGCCTGAGCGCGACCAGGACCCCGCCGAACTGCAGGGCGGCTCGGTTGTTCCGCCGCAGCTCACCGGCACGCCGACGCCGACCCCCTCGCCCGCCGCGAACACCGGGATCGACGAAGGAGCGGTCGAGGCCGGCCTGCCGACGGACGAGCCCACCGAGGCCACCGAGGCGTCGGAGGGCACCGTCGACACCGGCAGCGGAAGCCAGAACGGCAACGGCAACGGCAACGGCTCGGGCAACGGCGCCGGAAACGGCGCCGGAAACGGCAACAACAACGGCACCGGCAACCCGGGGACCGGCCAGGGCAACCACCCGTGACCGACGGCGGGGCCGGACGGGCAGTTCCCGTCCGGCCCCGCCGAACGTGTCAGGTCAGGCGATCTCGCCCTCGGGTCCGCCGCCGTGCACGGCCGGGATGGAGCCCAGCCGGCCGGCCTGGTAGTCCTCGAAGGCCTGCATCAGCTCCGCGCGGGTGTTCATGACGAACGGCCCGTACGCCGCGACCGGCTCGCGGATCGGCCGCCCGCCGAGGATGAGGATGTCCATGCTCGGGCTGCGCGACTCCTGCGCGGGGTCGGCCGTCACGGTGATCGTGTCGCCCTCGCCGAAGACGGCGAGCTGTCCCATGTGGACCGGTCGGCCCTTGGGGCCGACAGTGCCCTTGCCGGACATGACGTAGACCAGCGCGTTGTACTCCGGCTGCCAGGGCAGCGTGAGCGACGCGCCCGCGGACAGCGTGGCGTGCACGAGCGAGATCGGTGTGTGCGTCACGCCCGGGCCGGGGTGCCCGGCCACCTCGCCCGCGATGACGCGCAGCAGCGCGCCGCCGTCGGGGGAGGAGAGCAGCGAGACCTTGCTGGCCCGGATGTCCTGGTAGCGCGGCTCGGTCATCTTCAGCGTGCGCGGCAGGTTGACCCACAGCTGGAAGCCGTGGAACAGGCCACCGCTGGCCACGAGCGCCTCTGGCGGCGTCTCGATATGCAACAGGCCGCTTCCAGCGGTCATCCATTGTGTATCACCGTTGGTGATCAGCCCGCCGCCGCCGTTGGAGTCGGAGTGCGCGAACTCGCCGTCGATCATGTAGGTGACGGTCTCGAAGCCCCGGTGCGGGTGCCACGGGGTGCCCTTCGGCTCGCCCGGCGCGTACTCCACCTCGCCCATCTGGTCCATGTGGATGAACGGATCGAGCAGCCGCAGATCGACGCCGGCGAAAGCGCGGCGGACCGGGAAGCCCTCGCCCTCGAAGCCGGTAGGCGCGGTGGTGAGGCTGACCACGGGACGGTCGCGGTCCACGGCCGGGTCGGTCGTCGGGGTGCGCGGCAGCGTCAGGGTGTCGGCGGTGACGGCTGGCATGGCTTCCTCCTGGGTGGTGACCCATCAAAAGTATCTGACGCGTCAACAACCTGCCAGCGGTCGTCTATTCCGCCGCTGGATATATGCGCCCAGTGAGGCACAAATCATCCCTCCGTGCCGACGCGGTGTGGAGATCACGAACTCGCGTGCGAACGTGCGGTTTGATCGCCCGCTGTTGACGCGTTCGGTTCCATGATCGTCAAAAGCGGTGCGAACACGTAGTCTCGACGACCGGACAAGCGACACATCGCCCCGCGCTTTCGCGGAAGATCGCCGTCTCGTGTGCCAGAGCGCGGCCCAGCCGCACTTCTGCGCAGCAACCGGAGATCTCGGTGCTAACGCGATGACCACAGATAGTTGCCAACGACCCCCGACGGTGGCACCCGAACCTCGTGATCGCGACGCGGGGCGGGAAACGCCGGCTCCCGCGTGACAGACCGCGATCTGCCGGCTTGGCGGGCGGGGTTACCGGGAGACCTTGATCTTGTCGATGTCCGGGGCGCGGCCGTGGTCGTTGAACAGCCGGATCGTGTTCCGCCCGGCGACCAGCCGCACCGTCGCGGTGACCGTGCCGGCCGACGCCTCGTCGCAGCGCACCGTCTCCGACGAGCCGGAGTTGACGGAGATCCGCAGGTCCCGGTCGCGGCTGGCGCGGTAGTGGACCGTCAGCGTGTAGTCGCCGTCGGCCGGCACCGAGATCCCGTCGAATGTCAGCCAGCCCGAGCGCCACTGGAACCCGTCGATGAAGCCGGACCCGAGCTGCCCGATCACCGCCCCGCCCGAGCAGCCACAGGTGAGCCGCAGCGCGATGCCGCCCAGGTCCCCCGCCTCCGCCTCCAGCGTCACGGCGAACGGCGCGGCCCGCGTCGTGGCCGCCGCCGACGCGCGCGCCGTCACGGTCGGCGTGGGGGAGGCGGCCGTGCGCCGCGAGGTTGTCGGGGCGGCGGTCCGCGTGGGCCGACCGGCCGTCGCGTGCACACCCGAGCGCGGGGACGGACTCACCGGGACCGACGGCGCCGCGGCGAGCGCGGCCGCCGTGCCGCGCAACGCCTGGTCCCGGCCGCGTGCCCCGTCCGGATCGACCACCAGGAGTACGAGCGTGAGCGCCGCGATGACAGCCGCCCCGCCGGCGAGGATCAGTCGCATCCGCTCGCCGGTCGTCCGCAGTCGCCACATCGCGAACCGTGCCATTCGTAGGAAGCTAGCGGTCGCGTGCCTGCCGCCCCTCCACCGTCGGGACCGCTCGGGGCGTCCACATGGGGGAGACTGGCCGGGCCACGCGGCGTTACAGTGACGCCAACGGACGAATCGGGAGGCCACCGTGACCGAGATCCTTGCTGACGTCGCGCCCGAGCCCGAGGGGGTCGCCGCCGAGGTGCTGGCGATCGGGGCCGGCGTGTTCGTCGCCGTCGCGATCGTGGTCGGCCTCGTCCTGTGGGTGAAGCGCACCGCGCGCGCGAAGCGCGACGCCTGAACCGTCAGTCGATGAGGCCCGCGACAGCGCCGGCCAGCACCGAGGCGCCGTTGACCCCGACGACCACCGTCGCGACGAGCGCGAGCTCCAGGCGGTCCGCCGGCGGACGCGCGGGTCGGCACCGGGCGAGCCCGCCCGCCACCACCTGGTATTCCACCCAGCACACGCCCGCCTCGGCCGCCAGCACGAGCCAGAGGTACCACGGCTGGCCGGTGAACAGCCGCAGCACGGACCAGAGGGCCAGGTGCGTGAGGATGTTGGCGACCAACGCCACCACCACGGCGGCGCGCCAGCGCACCGCGAAGAGTCCGGTCAGCGCCGCGACGTACAGGGGCACCTCGACGAGCAGGGTCAACCCGAACGCGGTGAGGTACGGCGGGAAGTGCACGCGATGACAGTAGGCGGAATGCCCGCACCGGCGCTGTCCGCGCCCGCGCTGCCGCTCGCGCGGCGGGCCGGGCCGCCGAGCGGGGTCGCGCTGGCGGCCGGGTTCG
>NZ_BAAALT010000264.1:0-4364 GCF_039528515.1 Luedemannella flava | reverse complement strand
GGCCGGGTTCGCGGTGACCGCCGCGGTCGCGCTGGCCGTGGCGCTGCGCGCGCCGCTGGCCACGACCGTGCTCGGGCTCATCGCGTTCGGCGCGCTGCACAACGTGCTGGAGCTGCGCTACGTCGCGGGCCGGTTCGCGGGGGTGCTGCGCGGGCGGCTGCTCGTGATCCTGCTGGCACTCGTCACGGGGATTCTCGTGTGCCGGCTCGCCGCCGCGCGTACTCCGGAGATTCTTCTTGCCTATGCCCTGCTCGGGGTGGGCGTCGCCTACGCGGTGCGGCACGCCTGGTGGCGGGCTGCCGCGTTAGCGGGGCTGGGCGGGGCGCTCGCCGCGTCGCTGGCCTTTCCGTCGTACCACTTCGTGATGTTGACCCACCTGCACAACGTGGTGCCGCTGTTCTTCCTGTGGGAGTGGTCGCGGCGGCTGACCCGGGGGCGCACCGCGTTCCGGGTGGCGCAGCTGGGCTGGGTGCTCGGCGTGCCCGCGCTGATCCTGCTGGGGGCGGCCGACGGCCTCGCCGTCAACCAGTTGGCGGACGGCGGCGCGGGCACGGTCACCGCCTTCGCGGGCGCGCCGGCGAAGCTGGCCGCCCCGTTCGTGCTGCCGGGGCTGCAGCCCGACCTCGTCGTCGGGCTGCGCTTCCTCGTCGTGTTCGCGTTCCTGCAGACGATGCACTACGCGGTGTGGGTGGGCTTCTTGCCCCGGGCCGCCCCGGACGCGGCGGCGGCCTTCGAGGCGCGGGTGCCGTGGCTGGCCGGCTGGCGGGCCTGGGCCCTGGGCGTGGCCGCCGCCGCGCCGCTGGCGCTGCTGTTCGCGGTCGACTACGCGCAGGGTCGGGTGCTCTACTCGGCATTCGCCAGCTACCACGCCTACCTGGAGTTCCCGGTCCTGCTGGCCCTGCTGTTCAGGCCACGTGGTCCAGATAACGCTGGATAGTCTCGGCGAGGATCTCCTCGCCCGGCCGCGCCCAGACGTCGGCGTTGAAGACCTCGACCTCGACCGGGCCGGTGTAGCCGGCCGCGTCGACCGCCTCCCGGAACCGGCGCAGCTCCACGCAGCCCGTGCCGGGCAGGCCGCGCCCGAGCAGCACGCCCTCGGGCAGCGGCGTGATCCAGTCGGCGGCCTGGAAGCAGGAGATGCGCCTCTCCGCGCCCGCCCGCGAGATCTGCCGCCACGCCCGGTCGTCCCACCACAGGTGGTAGGTGTCCACGACCACCCCGACGGCCTCGGCGGGGTAGGGGTGGGCCAGGTCGAGCGCCTGCCCCAGCGTCGAGACCACGCACCGGTCGCTGGCGAACATCGGGTGCAGCGGCTCGATGGCCAGCTGCACCCCCGCGTCGAGCGCGTGCGGCACGAGCCTGCCGATGGCATCCCCGACGTGCTTGCGCGCCGCGTCGATGTCGCGCTCCCCGGGGCGCAGACCCCCAGAAACCAGCACGAGTACGCCGGTTCCGAGCGTCGCGGCCTCGTCGATCGCGCGGCGGTTCTCGTCGTACCAGTCGTCCTGCTGGAAGAAGCCGCCCCGGCACAGCGACGTGACCGTGAGCCCGGCGCCGCGGACGAGCGCGGCGGTCGCCGCCACCCCGTACGCCTGCACCGGCTCGCGCCACAGGCCGATGCCGGTCAGCCCGGCGGCGGCGCACCCGGCGACCGCCTCGGCGAGCGCCCAGTGCTGGGCGGTGGCCTGGTTGAACGAGAACCGGGCGAGCCTGGCTTGTGTCCGGTCAGTCTTGTCCTGCACCTCGGCCGTCATGCCGTCACCTCCGCTGCGCTCCGGCGCCGGCATGCCTTTACCGAGCTGATGATTCGCTCACTGCGCTCGCTCATGCCCGAAGCTCCTTGATCTCGACGCGGCAGCCCTCGCGGGCGGAGAACAGGCCGCACTCGGCGAGCTGCACGCCGCGGGCGCCGGCCCACAGGTCCCAGGTGTAAGGGACGTCCTCGACGACGTGGCGCAGGAACAGCTCCCACTGCGCCTTGAAGCCGTTGTCGAACTCCTCGTTGTCGGGCACGACCTGCCACTGCGACCGGAAGTCCTCGGTGGCCGGCAGGTCGGGGTTCCACACCGGCTTGGGGGTGGAGCCGCGGTGCTGCAGCCGGCAGTTGCGCAGGCCCGCGACGGCGCTGCCCTCGGTGCCGTCGACCTGGAACTCGACCAGTTCGTCCCGGTAGACCCGGACCGCCCAGGAGGAGTTGATCTGGGCCACGATCGGCCCGTCCGGGCCCTCGATCTCGAAGATGCCGTACGCGGCGTCGTCGGCGGTGGCGGCGTACTCCTCGCCCTGCTCGTCGACGCGGCGGGGGATGTGGGTGGTCACGTGGGCCGTCACGGCGGTGACCCGGCCGAAGATCTGCTCCAGCACGTAGTGCCAGTGCGGGAACATGTCGGTGACGATGCCGCCGCCGTCCGCGGCCCGGTAGTTCCACGACGGGCGCTGCGCGGGCTGCCAGTCGCCCTCGAACACCCAGTAGCCGAACTCGCCGCGCACCGACAGCACCCGGCCGAAGAACCCGCCCTTGACGAGGCGGTCGAGCTTGCGCAGGCCGGGCAGGAACAGCTTGTCCTGCACGACGCCGTGCTTGATCCCGGCGGCGTCCGCCGTGCGGGCGAGGTCGACGGCGCCCGCGAGGCCCTCGGCCGTCGGCTTCTCGGTGTAGATGTGCTTGCCGGCCTCGATGGCGGCCCGGATCGCCTTTTCCCGCTGGGAAGTCACCTGGGCATCGAAGTAGATCTCGACGTCGGGCCGGGCGAGCGCCGCCGACAGGTCGGTGGTCCACTCGGTGAGGCCGTGCCGGGCGGCGATCTCGGCCAGTTTGGTCTCGCTGCGCCCGACGAGGATGAGCTCCGGCCAGAGCCGGCTGCCGTCGCGCAGCGGCAGGCCGCCCTGCTCGCGGATGGCGAGCAACGAGCGCACCAGATGCTGGCGATAGCCCATGCGTCCGGTGACGCCGTTGACCACGATGCCGATTGACCTGCGATTCATGGAGCCGTCCTCTAGTCGGTTGTGCTGCTGTTTTCCGTGGTGCGGGGCGGTGCGGGTGGGAGCACTGTCCCAGCTATCGTGGAAAGCGCTTTCCCCAGCCTAAAGCGTACGACTGTCGCGCGGCAAGGGCATACCCGGTTCGGCACCCGGTACGCTGCACGCCCATGGGGACCACACGCCGGGCTACGCGGGGCATTGACGGGTCTGAACCGGAGGCCGGCCCGCCTTCCGGTGACGCGCCCGGACGCGGGGGCATCGCGCGCGGCGCGGTGACGCTCGCCGATGTCGCGCGCCGCGCCAAGGTGTCGCCGGCCACCGCGTCGCGGGTGATCAACGGCAGCGCCAAGCCGGTGGCCGAGGAACTGCGGGCGCGGGTGCTGCGCGCCGTCGAGGACCTGCGCTACGTGCCGAACGCGCACGCCCAGGGCCTGGCGCGCTCGCACCGCATCGCCGTCGGCGTCATCGTCCACGACGTCTCCGACCCGTACTTCGCGGAGATCACCCGCGGCCTGCAGCGGGTGGCCACCGAGCACGGCCGGCTCCTGGTCATCTGCAACAGCTACCGCGACCCGGCCCGTGAGCTGGAGTACGTGGAGCTGCTGCGGGCCCAGCAGGTGGCCGCCATCGTGCTGGCCGGCTCCGGCTACCACGACGCCGCCTTCACCAAGGAGATCAACGCCAAACTCCGGGCGTACCAGCAGTCCGGCGGGCACGTCTCGGTGATCGGCCGGCACGAGCACGTCGGCGACGCCGTGCTGCCGGCCAACGAGGAGGGCGGCCGCCTCATCGCGGAGTACCTCTACGGGTTGGGTCACCGGCACATCGGCGTCATCGCCGGCCCCAAGGTGCTCACCACCACCACGGACCGGCTGGCCGGCATCCGCCGGGCGGCCAAGGAGCAGGGCCGGTCGCTGCCCGCCCGCCGCGTGGTGCACTCCGACTTCAGCCGCGACGGCGGGGCGACCGCGACCGCGCACCTGCTGCACGACTCGCCCGAGGTCACCGCGATCGTGGCGCTCAACGATTCCATGGCCGTCGGCGCCCTGGCCTGGCTGCGCGGGCACAACATCTCGGTGCCGCATCAGGTGTCGGTGGTCGGCTTCGACGACATGCCGGTCGCGAGCGACGTCACGCCCACGCTGACCACGGTGCGGCTGCCGCTGACCGAGATGGGCGCCCGCGCGATGAGCATGGCCCTGTCCGGCAGCGCGATCCACCCGACCCGCGTCGAGCGGGTCGAGGCGATCGTCGTGCCCCGGGAGAGCTCCGGCCCGCCGCCGGCGTGAGAGACATGACAGAGGGGGCGCGGCCTGTCGGTCGCGCCCCCTCTGCTGTGCGACCGCCTACTGGAAGATGATGTCCGCGGACGTGAACCTGCA
>NZ_BAAALT010000263.1:0-20352 GCF_039528515.1 Luedemannella flava | reverse complement strand
CACCGTGCGCGAGCGGGTCGGCGCCGGCGGCATCGTCGGCCTGGGCTGCGCGCTGACCGGCGCGCCGTCCGCGCTCACCTGGCACGCCGCCGGCACCCGGCTGCTGGCGCTGCCCGCGCTCGCCGTCGCCGAACACGTGCGCCCCCACGGGGAGAGCCTGTCGGTCGCGCTCGCCACGGCCGGGGAGACCGAGGCGCTGCTGGCGTCCGCGCCGTCCCTGGCCGCGCTGACGTACGAGGACCGGCTGGGGCTGGCCGCGTCGGCCCGACCGGTGAGCCTGTCGCCGGGGGATCCGGTCGTGCTCGGCGACGCCGAGACCGCCATCATCGTCGCCGCCGGCATGCTGGAGCTGCCCGGCGGCGCCACCTACGGGCGGGGCACCGTGATCGGCCCGACCGGCGAGGACGGCGTGACGGAGGTCGCGCGTGCGCGTACTCCCGCGCAGTTGCTGGTGTTGCCGGCGGTGAGCGGGCTGCCGTTGCTGCTCGGCGCGTCCGAGCACGCGCTGCGGGCCGAGGCCGAGGGCCGGGAGCCCGGCCGGGCGCCGGCGTTCGGCGTGCACCCGCCCGCCCAGTACCCGCCGATGGCGGTGCCGCCCGGTCCGCCACCGGACAATGTGGACGACGGGCGCGACCGCTGGTTCGAGAAGCGGCTGCGATGGCTTCTGTTGCTCGTACTGCTGCTGGGTCTGTTGCTGACGGGCGGCAACGTCATCGCCCCGATCGCCTGGGCCGAGATGCCCGCGGACAAGGCGCTGCTGCACGTCGAGGACGGCACCGCCACCGTCGTCCTCGACGGGCGGACACTGCGGCTGACCGAGGGCGACAAGCTGTACGTCGGCGTCGACGACGACGTGACCGTCGACGAGAAGTCGACGGTCCTGCTCACCTACCGGGGCGGGGCGTGGTCGCGGCTGTGCGCCGGCACGCACGTCGTGCTGGGCGAGTTGGTCAGCACCGGCCGTCCCCTCACCCCGTTGGCCGACCTGCGGCTCGACCGTGGCCTCGTCGTCACCGATACGCACAGCCGCGGCACCGCGTTCACGGCGCTGGCGCCGACCCAGCGGTCGCCCGCTGGCCTGGTGGAGAGCACGGGCGAGGCGTGGTTCGCCGTTTCCGCCACGGACGTCGTCGTGGCCCGGGGATCGGTGACCCGCGACGGTGCCGCCGTCCCGCGCACGGCGCGGCCCGTCGGCTGCGGCGGCGCGGACCTGGACACGCCACCGACGTCCGGACCCACGGGCACTCCCGACGTGCCGACCACCGACGTACCGACCACCGACGTACCGACCACCGGACTGCCCACGGAAAGCCCATCGGCTTCGCCGTCGGCATCCGCGACCCCCACCACGACCACCGCGCCCCCGACGACGACCGTCCGCACCACCGCACCGCCGACCACCCGGGCGCCGACCACCCGCGCGCCCCGCACGACGGCCGGCCGGACGACGGCCGCGAACACGGCGCCGTCCCTTACCGTCCGGGTGTCGCCGAGCTCTATCTACGCCGACACCTGCGACGAGTCGGCGACAGTGGCGCAGGTGGTCGCCGTCGCCGACGACGACGGCGGCGCGGGCAACCTGACGTTGACCTATGGTTGGTCGCTCCCGACAGCGCAGGAGAGCTGGTCCGGGAACATGCCCTACTCCGGCCAGGGTGACACCTTCCTCGGCTCGATCGATCCGAAGAGCAACTACAGTTTCGAGACCTTGGACGGCACCATCACCGTCACAGCCGTTGACGAGCAGGGCAGCTCGACGACGCGCACGGCGAGGTTCACCTACAAGATGTGCGTCATCATTCGCTGAAAGAGGAGAGACAGTGTTCTGCTGGTTCTGTGCCAAGGCGGCGCGGGGCGTGTGCCGGTTCTGTGGGCGTGGCACGTGCGAGGACCACGCGCGCTTCGGGCCGTACCTGTTGGTGCTGAACCGCAGTGACCGGCGGCAGCGCACCGAGGGTCTGGTCGTGGAGGACGCGCTGCAGTGCGGCACGTGCCGCCCGCGCCCCCAGCCCGTTCCGATGCCCGAACTCGACTAGGGAGAGCTCATGAGCGAGCGGCAGCGAGCGAATCATCGGCTCAGGTCAAACTCATGGCGTTGCCGGAGCGCAGCGGAGGTGACGGCATGAGCGACTTCGACCGCGTGCTCGAGCGGCTGCTCGACGATCCGGGGTTCCTGGCCGCGCTGGCCGCCGACCCGGCCGCCGCGCTGCGGGGGTACCAGCTCACCGAGGACGAGTGGGCGCTGTTGCAGTCGCAGATCGTGGCCGGCGGCGGGGGACAGGGCCCGGTGGAGACCCGCACCAGCAAGTCGGGCCTCGCCGGCATGTTCGCGCCGATCGCGGGCACGGTCGGCATGGGTGCCGCGGCCGCAGGGACGTACGGGGCCGGCAGCCTGGAGCCGCTCGCCAACGCGGCGAACGCGGGCGCGGAGGCGATGGGTCAGGCGGGCGTCGCCGGCGCGGGTGCCGAGGCGATGGGCCAGGCCGGCGCGCAGGGCGTCGAAGGGCTCGGCTACGCCGGCGGGTACGAGGGCATGGGCCAGGCCGGCAACGAGTCGATCGGCGAGGCGGGCCCTGGCGGGCCCTACGCGCCGACCGGTGGCAGCGAAGGCTTCGGTGCGGCCGGCACGTGGGAGGGCGTCGGCGACGGGTCGTCCGGCGGCGGTTCGGAGGGCTTCGGCGCGGCCAGCCGCGAGCCGGAGCGCGGCCCGGAGCTGACCGACTACCGCCCCAACATCGACGTGGACGGCGACGGCCGGTGGGATGCGTTCCACGCGTACGCGCGGCCGGGCGGCGGTGTCGAGATCACCGCGGACATCGACCGCGACGGTCAGGTCGACTTCGTGGGCTACGACGCGGACCGCGACGGACGCGTCGACCGCGCCGACTACGACACCGACCACGACGGTGTCCTGGACACCCGGATGCACGACGACGACGGCGACGGATGGCTGGACCGTTCCACAGACCTTCCACAGGGGTAGTGCGGGGCTGCTCTACCCTCGCGGTCATGACTTCGACCATTGTGGTCAATGACATCAGGAAGTACTACGGGGACGTGCACGCCGTCGACGGCGTCTCGTTCGAGGTGGAAGAGGGCGAATTCTTCGGAATTCTGGGCCCGAACGGCGCGGGCAAGACGACCACCCTGGAGGTCATCGAAGGGTTGCGGCAGGCTGATTCGGGCACTGTGTCCGTGTTCGGTCAGTCGCCGTGGCCGCGCAACACCGGGCTGCTGCCGCGCATCGGCGTGCAACTGCAGGCGTCCAGCTTCTTCGAGCGGCTCACCGCCCGCGAGCAGATCCACACCTTCGCCTCGCTGTACGGGGTGTCCGGGAAGGTGGCCGACGAGATGCTGGAGCGCGTCGGCCTGGCCGACAAGGCGGGGTCGCGGGCGGAGAAGCTCTCGGGCGGCCAGGCGCAGCGCCTGTCCATCGCATGCGCCCTCGTCCACGGGCCCGACCTGGTGTTCCTCGACGAGCCGACGTCCGGGCTCGACCCGCAGGCCCGTCGCAACCTGTGGGACCTGCTGCGCGACATCAACGAGCGTGGCCGCACGGTCGTGCTCACCACCCACTATCTCGACGAGGCCGAGCAGCTGTGCGACCGGGTGTCCATCATGGACTCCGGCCGGATCCTGGAGTCCGGCCCGCCGGCCACGCTGGTCCGGGGCCTGGACGCGCTCACCCGCATCTCGGTGGAGGCCGGCGCGCTGCCCGAGGCGCAGGCCCGCGAGCTGTTCCCGGACGCCGAGGTGAGCGCGGACGAGGTGTCGCTCACGATCGCGACCCGCGCGCCGGCGCCCGTACTCGCCGCGTTGGCTGAACGTGGCGCCCTGGCCGGGCTGTCCGTGGCCGGCGCCACCCTCGAGGACGTCTTCCTCAAGCTCACCGGACGGGAGTACCGCGCGTGACCAGTTTTGTCAGCCTCTCCAAGGCGATGGCGCGCGGCTTCGTCCGGGACCGCACCGCGGTCTTCTTCACCGTGCTGTTCCCGCTGATGTTCCTGGTGCTGTTCGGCGGCCTGTTCAAGGACCAGACGCTGCCGAAGTCGAAGGTGCTGCAGGTCGGCTCCGTCGCGGTGCTGGACCAGATCCCGGCGGACGCGCGCACCGAACTGGACGGGGTGCTGGAGGTCACCCGCTCCGACAACCGCGACGACGCCCTGGAGAAGGTGCGCAAGGGCGAGGTCGACGCGATGGTCGAGCAGTCCGGCGGCAGGGTCGTGGTGCACTTCTCGGCCGCCGACCAGGTCAAGGCCGGCACCGTGACCGGCCTGTTCAGTTCGCTCGTCAGCACCGGCAACCTGGCGGCCGCCGGGGTGGCGTCACCGGCGTTCACGCTGGAGCCCCAGCGGGTCGAGGACGAGTCGATGCAGACGATCCAGTACGTGACGCCGGGCCTGCTCGGCTGGGCCATCGCCACGGGCGCCACCTTCGGCGCCGCGCTGACGCTGGTCACCTGGCGGCACACCAAACTGCTGCGCCGCCTGCGGCTGTCGCCGGTGCACGTCGGCTCGCTGCTCGGCGCCCGGGTGGGGGTCAGCCTGGCCATCGCGCTCGTGCAGACCGCCATCTTCATCGGCGTGGCCGCCCTGCCGTACTTCGGCCTGGTGCTGTCCGGCTACTGGTGGATGTCGATCCCGCTGATCGTGGCGGGCACGCTGGCGTTCCTGTCGATCGGTCTGCTCGCCGGGTCGTTCGCCAAGACGCCCGAGGCGGCCAACGTGATCGCCAACCTGACGGTACTGCCGATGGCGTTCCTGTCGGGTTCGTTCTTCCCGCTCGACGACGCGCCCGGCTGGCTGAAGGTGGTGTCGGAGGCGCTGCCGCTCAAGCACCTGGTGGACGGCATGCGGGACGTCATGGTGCGCGGCGAGCCGCCGGGCGCGGTGCTGCCGCAGCTGGGCATCCTGGTCGCCTTCGCCGTCGTGGTGTCGGCGATCGCCGCGATGCTGTTCCGCTGGGACGACGTCTGATCCCTGGGTGCCCGCGTCGGTCGCCGGCGCGGGCACCCGCGCGTGGCTCAGAACCGGAAGCGGCAGTTGGCGACGCTCATCCGGTTCGGCACGACGATGCGCCACTGGCCGGTCCAGCTGCCGCCGTAGCTGGCGCAGATGGCCGGACACTTGGCCCGCGCGTCCTCCTCGGTCAGGACCGGCCCGGCGAGGACGTCCAGGGTGTACTCGGTGGTGCCGGCGGCCGGGCTGTCGTACTCGATCTCGACCACGCTCATCGTGTTGGGCAGGACCGTCGTCCACCGGCCCGTGAACCGGCCGACGTGCGCGGCGGCGATGGCGGGGCCCAGGCGCTGGGCCTCGGCGTTGTCCGCGAACGGCCCGGCCGGCAGGTAGACCCGGTACGTGGAGGTGGCCTTGGCGGCCGCGGCCCGGGCCGGGGCCGGGCCGATGGGCGCCGGCGCGGCCGCGGCCGGGTCGGCGAAGCCGGGCAGGTGTGAGACGACGGGCGCGCCAGCGACGCCCAGGAGGAAAACGCGACGATCCATGAGGGCATACTAAGGGTGTAATACGAACAAATAGGGTTATGCCGGCAGGGTGACGGTGACGATCAGACCGCCGCCGTCGCGCGGCGTCGCGACCACATCGCCGTCGTGCGCGCGGGCCACGGACCGCACGATGGACAGCCCCAACCCGACGCCCTTGGCGGTGACGAGGCGCTCCGCGCCCAGCCGTCGGAACGGCTCGAACAGCCCCGGAATGTCGTACGGCGGGATGACCGGCCCGCTGTTGACCACCTCCAGCACCACCCGCCCGTCCCCGCCGTGCCGGCTGGTGACCCGGGCGAACCCGCCGGCCGGCAGGTTGTGCCGGATCGCGTTCTCCACGAGGTTCTGCGCGAGCCGCTCGATGAGCACCGGGTCGCCGTGGGTGACGGCCTCGCCGGGGCTCCGGGTCAGCTCCACGCCGGCCTCCCGGGCCTCGGTGGCCGCGGTCGCGCAGACGTGGCTGACCACGTCGGCCAGGTCGACCTCGGTCCGGTCGAGCACGGGCGTGTCCGAGCGCGCGAGCAGGAGCAGCCCGTTGATGAGCCGCTCGTGCCGGGTGTTGATCTCCAGCAGGGTCTCGCCGAGCTGCTTCACGTCGGCCGAGGCGGTCCTGCGGTGCATGGCGACCTCGACCAGCGCCCGGTTGAGGGTGAGCGGCGTGCGCAGCTCGTGCGAGGCGTTCGCGACGAAGCGCCGCTGCCCCTCGAACGACCGGTCCAGCCGCTCCACCATCGTGTCGAACGTGTCCGCGAGCTCCTTCACCTCATCGGGCGGGCCGTCCAGCGCGATGCGCTCGCGCAGCCCGAGCTGCGGGTCGCGGGAGGTGGCGATGCGCCGCGCGGTCTCGGTGACGGCGTGCAGCGGCGCGAGGACCCGGCCCGCGACGAGCCAGCCGATCCCGGCCGCGGCCACGCCGACCACGAGGAGGGCGATCACGCCGGCCGGCAGGAGCATGCCCATCGTGTCGTCGCGGACGCGGGCCTGCTGCTGCTCGATGAAGGCGGGCGCCTCCTCGGCGCTGATCGTCCGACCGTCGATGGTCTTCAGGAACGGCTGCTCGTCGATGGCCAGCCCGCCCGCCGCGTTGCCCTGGATGAGCGTGTCGAGCGTCGACGCGTGCCCGAACACGGCGACCTTGCCGGGCACCCGGGCGTCGACCAGGACGTACGTGAGGCCGAGCAGGACGAGCCCGGAGGCGAGAAAGAGCCCCGCGAAGATCAGGGTCAGGCGGGTACGCAGGGACAGTCTCATGGGATGCGGTACCCCTCCCCGGGCAGGGTCTCGATGACGGGCGGGTCGCCGAGCTTGCGGCGCAGCTTGAGGACGGTGAGCCGGACGGCCGAGGTGAACGGGTCGGCGTTCTCGTCCCACACCTTCTCCAGCAGGTGCTCGGCGGGGACCACGGCGCCCTCGGCGCGCATCAGCTCGTAGAGCACGCCGAACTCCTTGCGCGACAGCAGCACGTACGTCTCGCCGCGGAACACCTGCCGGCGCGCGGGGTCGAGGGTGATGCCGGCGCGGCGCAGCACGGGCGGGGCGGCGGGCCGCGCGCGCCGGCCCAGCGCGTGCACCCGGGCGGACAGCTCGGCGAACGCGAACGGCTTGGCCAGGTAGTCGTCGGCGCCCAGGGACAGCCCGCTCACCCGGTCGCCGATCTCGGCGGCGGCGGTGAGCATGAGGACCCGGGCGTCCGTCTCGGCGGAGACCACGGCCCGGCACACGTCGTCGCCGTGCACGACCGGCAGGTCGCGGTCGAGGATCACCACGTCGTACGCGTTGACGTCGAGGCGTCGCAGCGCCGCGTCGCCGTCCAGCGCCACGTCGACGGCGTGAGCCTCGTCACGCAGCCACTCGGCGATGGCCTCGGCGAGCAGCCGCTCGTCCTCTACTACCAGTACTCGCATGGTTTGTCCTTTTTGAAAGCGCCGTGGGTGAGCGGCCCACTCCATGGTGACCGACCCCGGTGTTTCCTCGGCGTTAGCGCGGAACGAAGCGCCCGCGAAACACGCCGCCGCGAAGACTCCGTGGCCGAACGACCGGATCGGACCGGTCGCCGAACGACGGAGATTGATCATGAGAAGGCGACTACCTCCCCGGCTCGCCCTCGCCGCGGCCGCCCTGCCCCTGATCCTGGTCGCGGCGGGCTGCGCCGGTGAGAACAAGTCCCCCAAGGTCGCCAGTGTCGGCGGCACCGCGAGCGCCGCCGCGACCGTGGACCCGGAGCTGGCCGGGCTCGACGAGAAGGAGAAGGCGCTCAAGTTCGCCCAGTGCATGCGCGACAACGGCGTCCCGATGGAGGACCCGAAGTTCGGCGAGGGCGGCGAGATGACGATCGCCATCAGCGGCGAGGGGCTCGACAAGGCAACGATCGACGCCGCGCAGGAGAAGTGCAAGAAGTACGCGCCGATGGGCCCGGGCAGCGGCGGCAAGGTCGACCCCAAGATGCAGGAGAACATGCTGAAGATGGCGCAGTGCATGCGCGAGAACGGGGTGGAGAACTTCCCCGACCCGAAGGAGGGCGGCATCCAGATCGACGGCTCGATCGCCGAGGACCCCGACTTCAAGGCCGCGGACGAGAAGTGCCACAAGCTCTACGGCCCGCCCGGCGGCGGCGACCGGAAGCTCTCCACGAACGGCGGCGGCGAATGAGCGAGCAGACGCGTGGGTCGCGGCGTCGGCGTCGGCGGGGGGCCAAGGTCCTCGGCGCGTCCGCCGCGGTGGTCGCCGTGGGTGCCGCGGCAGCGGCCGCGTTCGGCCTGACCGCGGGCGGGAGTACGCCGGCGGCGACGGCGAGCGACCTGCCGCCCGCCACCGCGCAGGTCACCCGGCAGACCCTCAACGACACCGAGACCGTCGACGGTTCCCTCGGCTACGGCCCGACCACGGGGCTGGCCGGCCGCGCGAACGGCACGGTCACCTCGGTGCCGACCGTGGGTCAGGTCGTCAAGCGGGGCGGATCGCTCTACGCGGTCGACCGTTCCCCGGTCGTCCTCATGTACGGGTCCGTCCCCGCCTACCGGTCCCTCGGCATCGGGTCCGAGGGCGCGGACGTGGCGCAGCTCGAGAAGAACCTGAGCGCGCTCGGCTACGACGGGTTCACCGTCGACGACACGTACTCGTCGAGCACCGCCTCAGCGGTCCGCGAATGGCAGGAGGACCTCGGCGTCACCGAGACCGGCCGGGTCGAGCTGGGCCAGGTCGTGTTCGCCTCGGGCGCGGTGCGGGTCGACAGCGTGACCGCCACGCTGGGCCAGCCGCTGAACCCGGGCGGCGAGGTGCTCAAGTACACGGGCACCGCCCGGGTCGTCACCCTGCGGCTGTCCGTCGCCGACCAGCGGCTCGCCCGCAAGGGTACGAAGGTGCAGGTCAAGCTCCCCTCGGGCGACACCGTGGCCGGCACGGTGCAGCGCGTCTACACGGTGGTGGAGGAGGCGTCCAACCCGATGGAGGACGCCCAGACCAAGATCGAGGCCCTGGTGTCGCTGGCGGCCTCGACGTCGTTGAAGGATCTCGACGTCGCCGCCGTGTCGGTCGTGTTCACCGCCGCGCAGCACAAGGACGTGCTGACCGTCCCGATCGCGGCGCTCGTCGCGCTCGCCGAGGGCGGGTACGGCGTGGAGGTCATCGACGGCTCGTCGTCGCACTACGTGGCGGTCGAGACGGGCCTGTTCGCCAACGGGCGCGTGGAGATCACCGGCGCGGGTGTCGCCGAGGGCGCGACCGTGGGGATGCCGTCGTGATCGAGCTGACCGGGGTCACCAAGGTCTACCCGGGTGACGTGCGCGCCCTCGACGGGGTCGACCTGTTCATCGGGGCCCGGGAGCTGCTGGCCATCGTGGGGCCGTCCGGCTCGGGCAAGTCCACGATGCTGCACATCCTGGGCACCCTGGACCGGCCGACGTCGGGCAGCGTGGTCATCGACGGGTACGACGTGTCGAAGTTGTCCGACCGGCAGCTTTCCGCGCTGCGGTCGAGCCGGATCGGGTTCGTGTTCCAGCAGTTCCACCTGGCGCCGGGGGTGTCCGCACTGGACAACGTCGCCGACGGGTTGCTCTATTCGGGCGTCGGGCTGTCCGCTCGACGGTCCCGTGCCGCGTCCGCGCTGGAACGCGTCGGCCTCGGACACCGGCTGGACCACGAGCCGCACGAGCTGTCGGGCGGCGAGCGGCAGCGGGTGGCGATCGCCCGGGCGGTGGTCGGCGACCCGCCGCTGGTCCTGGCCGACGAGCCGACCGGCAACCTGGACACCGCGTCGGGCGCCGGGGTGATGGACCTGCTCCGCTCCCTGCACGCGGCCGGCACCACGGTTGTGATCATCACGCACGACCGGGAGATCGCGGCCAGCCTGCCCCGCCAGGTCCACATGCGCGACGGCCACATCGAATCACTGGTGGGGGCCTCGTGACCACCTCGGCCCTGCCCCGGCTGGTCGCGCCGCGACTGCGCCCGCGCGACATCCTGCGGGTGGGCGCGGCCGGTCTGCGCACGCGGCCGACCCGCGCGCTGCTGTCCGCCCTCGGCATCGCGATCGGCATCGCCGCGATGATCTCGGTGGTCGGCATCTCGTCGTCGTCGCGGGCCGACCTGGACCGCACCCTCGACGCGCTGGGCACCAACCTGCTCACCGTGTCGCCGGGCCGCACGATGTTCGGCGAGGACGCGTACCTGCCCGACGACGCCGAGGCGATGATCGCCCGGATCGGGCCGGTCCGGTCCACGTCGGCGGTCGGCGCGGTGGACGACGTGAAGATCTACCGCTCCGACCAGATCCCCCGGGCGCAGTCCGGCGGCCTGTCCGCGTACGCGGCCCGGACGGGCCTGCTGTCCACCGTGGGCGCCACGGTCCGCAGCGGCACGTGGCTCAACGAGGCCACCGGGAAGTACCCGGCGGTCGTGCTCGGCGCGGACGCCGCGTCCCGCCTCGGCATCGGCCGGGCGGGGCCGGAGATCCGCATCCTCATGGGCCGGGACTGGTTCACGGTCGTCGGGATCCTCGACCCGGTCGCCCTGGCGCCCGAGCTGGACTCGGCCGCGCTGGTCGGCTGGCCGGTCGCGCAGGAGCGGTTCGCCTTCGACGGCCACCCCACGAAGGTCTACACCCGCTCCGACCCGGCCGAGGTGGAGAACGTACGGGCGGTCCTGGGCGCGACGGCGAACCCGCAGGCGCCCAACGAGGTCGAGGTGTCGCGCCCGTCCGACGCGCTGGAGGCGCAGCGGGCCGCGAACACCGCGTTCACCGGCCTGCTCCTGGGCCTGGGCGCCGTGGCCCTGCTGGTCGGCGGCGTCGGCGTAGCGAACACGATGGTGATCTCGGTCCTGGAACGTCGCGCCGAGATCGGGCTGCGCCGCTCCCTGGGCGCCACCCGCGGCCAGATCCGCACCCAGTTCCTCGCCGAGTCACTGCTGCTCTCGGCGATGGGCGGCCTGGGCGGCGCGCTGCTGGGGGTGGTGGTCACCTTCAGCTACGCGACCTACCAGGGCTGGCCGACCGTGGTGCCGCCCTGGGCGACGGCCGGCGGCCTGGGCGCGACCATCCTGATCGGCGGCCTGGCAGGCCTCTACCCGGCCATCCGCGCCGCCCGCCTCTCCCCGACGGAGGCTCTCGCCGCTCCGTAGGTCACCCCGGGGTGTGGCGATTTCGGGTCGCTATACGGTCCAAAATCGCCACACCCTGCTGGGTGACTGATCTACTCGACGGCGATCACGTCGATGTGGTGGCCCACATACCGCTTCGGCTCGGCGGTGATGATGGGACGCCCGGTGGGCCACTCCGGGTCGGGGCGGCACACCGCGATGGCGTGCCCGAACTCCCACGGTGTCTGTTGCGCGAGAAGCAGGCCGACGGCCAGAGCGTGGGTCGGGCCCATCCCGACGACCTCAATCGCCGGCAGGGCCAGCACGTGCTCCCCGATCAGCGGCCGTTCGGCGACCGCTGCCACCAGGCAGAGGGCCGGGACGTACACGTGCCTGTCGGGCACGCTGTGCAGCGGTGCGGCAACCAGGCCCGAGAGGAGTCGATGCCCACGTCCGAGCAGAGACAGCGCCGTGTGGTCGAAGACCACGCCGGCCGCCGGTGAGGTCACGCGGCGCTCTTCCGGCCGTCCGTTGAATAGAGATCGGCGACGGTGGGCACCCTGCCCGACTCAACGGCGGCCCAGAATGCCTCGCCGGCCGCCAGATCCTCGTGCGACAGGGCGGGGTTCACGTGCTCCCGCACGTACGCGGTCGCAGCCTCGGCGCGTGCCGCGAGCTCGGCCTCGGTGGGCGTCTTTTCGGCCAGCTCGGCCACCAGGTCGCGGATCGTGGTGCCGCGCTGCCGGGCAAGCTCGCCGAGCCGGTCCCGCACCGTGCTGTCAACCTTGATCGTGGTGTCCATGGGCGGAGTATACCGTTGGAATACCGCCCTTGGATGGCGGGCGACGGCGCGCCCGCCACGGTCCAGGGCCCGAGGTGGCTGGCACTGGCCGACCGGGCCGTGGTTCTGGTCCGATCGGGTGTCGTCAGGTGCTTGCCGTGTCAGGAAAGTCGGGTGAGGCTGGTTGACCATGTACAAAGAGGCTCGCATCCCCCTGGTCTGCACCTACGACAGCGACGCCGACGCGGCGTACATTTACCTCGACTTCCCCGTCGCCCCCGGCGGCTCGGCGCGCATGGTGACGTTCGAGGATGCCGACGGCATGTTCAACCTCGACCTCGACAGCGACAACCGGGTCATCGGCCTGGAGATCCTCGGCGGCAGTCGGCTACCCGCGGCGTTGCTGCAGGCCATCTTCGACAACGGCGACGAGCGGATCCGGCCCGACTAGTCGGGCTCGCCCGGGTACGCCTGCGTCTCCGTCGCCTTGACGGCCGCCCAGACCTGCGCACCGAGCGTCAACGACAGCGCGGCGGCGCCCGCCGTGGTGACGTCGGCGGCCATCGGCACGTCCCCGTCGAGCCGTACGCGCACGTTGTCGCCGTGCCGTTCCAGGCCGGTCACGGTCGCCGGCCAGAGGTTGCGGGGGCTGCCGTCCGGACGCGTGCGGTGCAGGGCGACGGACGACGGCGCGAACGCCACGAACGCCGGCCCGTCGATCGAGTCGGCGCACGTCACGGTCGCGCCGTTGGGCAGCGTGACGACGTGGCCGGCGCCGACGCCCCGGTACAGGTTCAGCCCCACGAGGCGCGCGATGTAGTCGGTGCGCGGGAACCGCGTGATCTCCACAGGGGTGCCCGTCTGGGTCACCTGACCGGCCTCCAGGACCACGATCCGGTCGGCGAGCACCATGGCGTCGAGCGGATCGTGGGTGACCACGACGGTCGCCCGCTCCGGGGACGCGAGATGGTGCCGCAGGGACGCGCGCACCTCCTGCCGGGTGGCCGCGTCCAACGCGGCGAGCGGCTCGTCCAGCAGCAGCAACCGGGGATGCGGCGCCAACGCCCGCGCCAACGCGACCCGCTGCGCCTGCCCGCCCGACAACCGCCCCGGCCGCCGCACAGCGAACGATCCCAGCCCGAACCGATCAAGCCAGGACGCCGCCGCGACCCGGGCGTCGCGCGCCGCCACGCCGCGCGTCCGCAGCCCGAACGCCACGTTCTCCAGCGCGGACAGGTGCGGGAACAGCAGGTAGTCCTGGAAGACGACGCCCACCGACCGCGACCGGGCCGGCACGAACACGTCCGACGCCGGCACGTCCCACGCCACACCGTCCACAGTGATCACACCGGTGTCCAGCGACAGCAGCCCCGCCAGCGCCCGCAGGGCGGTGCTCTTGCCGGCGCCGTTCGGCCCCAGCAACGCCACCACCTCGCCCGCCGCCACGTCCAGGTCCGCGGACAGCGAAAACGCTCCCCGGCGTACCCCCAGGGAAGCGGACAGCAGGGTCATAGCGCGCCCACCCACCGCTCCCGCAGCAGGGCGAGGATCGCCACGCACACCACCAGCAGCACCAACGACAGCACGATCGCGGCCGACGGGTCGGTCTCCAGCGCAAGGTAGACGGCGAGCGGCATCGTCTGCGTGCGCCCCGGGAAGTTGCCCGCGAACGTGATCGTCGCGCCGAACTCGCCCAACGCCCGCGCCCAGCACAGCACCGAACCGGCGGCCACACCCGGCGCGACCAGCGGCAACGTCACCCTCCGGAACGTCATCCAGCCGCCCGCGCCCAATGTCGCGGCGGCCTCCTCGTAGCGGGTGTCCGCCGCGCGCAGCGCCCCCTCGACGCTGATCACGAGGAACGGCATCGCCACGAACGCCTCCGCGACGATCACGCCGGTCGTGGTGAACGGCAGGGAGTATCCGGTCGCCTCATAGAGCCACGCGCCGACCAGGCCGCGACGGCCGAGCGCCAGGAACAGCGCCACGCCGCCGACGACCGGCGGCAGCACCAGTGGCACGGTCACCAGCGCGCGCACGACCCGCCGCCCCCGGAACGGCACCCGCGCCAGCACCCAGGCCAGCGGCACCCCCAACACCAGGCACACGACCGTCGCCACGGTGGCGGTGAACAACGACAACCTCAGCGCCGCGATCACCGCCGGGTCCGCGAGCCGTTCCCCGAGCGAACCCCACGGGGTACGGGCAATGAGCCCGACCAGCGGGAGTACCAGGAACGCCAGCCCCACCAACGCGGGGACCAACAGGACGACGGGCGCGCGCGTGCGCACCGGTCGCCGGCGTTGGACTTCTGTCATGGCAGGCGCAAGCCGACCGAGCTGAGCTGGTCCTGGCCGGCCGGGGTGTGCAGGAAGTCGACGAACGCGGCCGCCGTGACCGGGTTGGCGGACTTCGCCACGGTGGCGGCCTGACACTCGCTCACCGCGCTCGACGACTCGGAGAACTCGACGGTCGACACGTCGTCGCCGGCCGCCCGGGTGTCGGTGCGGTAGACGAGCGCCGCGTCGGCCGCGCCGGACGTCACCTTCTTCAGCGCGGCGGCCACGTCGGGCACCCGGGTCACCTTCGGCACCCCGACGTTGGCGGACGCGAACACGGCGGTCGCGGCCGAGCCGCAGGGCTCGGTGGCCGCGCAGATCACCACCCGTACGCCGGCGCGGGTCAGGTCGGCCAGCCCGCCGATCTTCCTGGGGTTGCCGGGCGCCACCGCGATGACGAGCTGCGTACGCGCGAACGGCAGCGGCGGCGCGACGATCGCCGCCCCGGCGGCCGTCATGGTCGCCGCGTCCGCGGTGACCAGCACGTCGGCCGCCTCGCCCTGGGCGACCCGGGCGGCGAGCGCGGCACTGGACCCCACGGTCACCGTGACCTTCGTGCCCGGGTGCGCGGCCTGGAACTGCTTCGCCACCCGCCCCAACGCCTGCTTGAACGTAGCGTCGGCCAGCACAGTGATATCCCCGCTCGGCACCGCGCCCGCCCCGCGCGGCTTCCCGCCACCCTCGCGACTACCCGAACACCCCGCCACCCCGACAACGAGCGCGACAACCAACACTCCGACCAGGGCCCGCCAGGAACCCCGCCTACCCGCCCGCCCCGCCACCCGCGTCCGTGCGTCCGGGCGACGGCCCCGCCGCTCGCCGCGTCCGCCATGTCTGCCGGGTCCCACGCGATCTTGGGACGAAATGGTTGCTCCGGCAGCACTTTCGTCCCAAGATCGCGTGGGACCCGGGGCGCTGGCCGCCAAATGTGCACTCTTGGCGAGTGCGTGCCTGCCCAGGCTCGCCAGATGTGCACAGTCGGCGGGTGTGGCGCACTCCTCCCCCGCCAGATGTGCACTGTTGGTGGGTGTGGCGCACTGCTGCCTCGCCAGATGTGCGCTTTTGGCGGGCATGAGGGCCTCCTGCCTCGCTGAATGTGCACACATGGTCTTCGTGTCCGGCCCCGCCGGAATCGCGTCGGTGTCGGGCCCGCTCCCCGCCGTGGGGTCGCCTCTGGTGAGGGAGAGCGGTGGGTGGGGGGTCATGGGCGGTCGGTTTCGATGATGACGTTGGTGGACTTGACCACGCCTACGGCCAGGTCGCCGACCTTGAGGTCCAGGTCGTCGACGGCCTCGCGGCTCATCAGGGAGACGATCCGGAACGGGCCGGCCTGGATCTCGACCTGGGCCATCACGCCGTCGCGGGCCACGGCCGTCACGATCCCGGACATCCGGTTGCGGGCCGACGACCAGCCCGACTCGGGCGTCTCGGACGAGGAGAGCGACCGGGCGAAAGCCGCCAGCGCGGCGCCGTCGATGGTGCGGTGGCCGTGTGCGTCGCGGTCGGCGGTGAGCCGGCCGGCGTCGACCCAGCGGCGGATCGTGTCGGGGCTGACGCGCAGCAGTTCGGCCGCCTCGCCGATCCGGTAGATGGGCATGGCGCGCACTCTACCTCGGCGAATACAAGGCGGACAGCGGTGCGGACCTGGCATCTGCGGTTCATATGATCGGCCGGTCCCGGCGGGACCCGGGATCGGCCAGGATAGGGAGATGGGTACGCCGGGCGACATCAGAGATCTTGCCCGGCCGCAGCCGCGATCGCACCTGCTCGACGCCGCGATGCAGCTGATCAACCCGTTCCTTGACGAGCCCGACAAACGGGTCATCATCGGGATAACCGGGCCGCCCGCTGCCGGCAAGTCGACGCTGAGCGTCGCGCTCGCCGCCACGTACGAGCGGGTTCTGGGCGAGCACCGCGCGGTGGCCGTACCCATGGATGGGTTTCACCTGTCGAACGCGGAGCTGGACCGGCTCGGGTTGGCGGACCGCAAGGGGGCGCCGGAGACGTTCGACGCCGCCGGGTTCGTGCACCTGCTGCGTCGGATCAGGGACGAAAGGGACGGCGTCGTCTACGCGCCCAGCTTCAACCGGGCCCTGAACGAGTCGATCGGCAACGACATCCCGGTGCTGCCGCAGGCGCGCCTGATCGTGGTCGAGGGCAACTACCTGCTGCTCCGGGACGGTGCCTGGGCGGGCGTGCGACCGCTGCTGGACCGGGTGCTCTACATCGACGCGCCGCAGCCGTCCCGGATCGGGTCGCTGCTGCGCCGGCAGCGGGCGCGCGGGCTGGCCGAGGCCGACGCGCGGGACTGGGTGTTCCGCAGCGACGAGGCCAACGCCCGCGTCATCGCCGCCACCCGCCCGCTCGCCGACGCGGTCCTCACCCGCCCGGGCTGACGCCCGGACCGGGCCGCCCGGACCGCGCCGCCCGGGCTGACGCCCGGACCGGACCGCCCGGGAGTCAGCTGACCAGCGGGTCGGCCGGCTGCCGCTGCTTGGGCGGCGCGACGAGGCGGTAGCCGACGCCCCGCACCGTCAGGATCGTGGACGGGTTGTGCTGGTCGTCGCCGAGGCGCTGACGCAGCCGCTGGATGTGCACGGTGATGGTGTTCGAGCCGGGGATGCCGCCCCACACCGCCTCGCGGATCTGCGCGCGGGTCACCACCCGGTCGGCGTGCTGCATGAGCAGCTGCAGCAGGCGCAGCTCGCGCAGCGGCAGGCGGACCGGCTCGCCGTGCAGGTGGACCTGCAGCGTGGACGGGTCCAGCCGCAGGCCGCCGTGCTCCAGCACCGGGCCGGCCGCCGGCACGGTGTCCGGCCGGATCGCCCGCAGGATGGGCAGCAGCTCGCGCATCCGGTACGGGTACGCCACGCAGGCGGTCGCCCCTGCGGCCAGCGCCGCCACGGCCGCCGGGCCGTCGCCGTCGCCGACCCCCAGCACCACGGGGATGCCGGTGCGCGCCGTGATGGTGCGCGCGAGGCCCGGACCGTCGATGCTGGGCAGCCGGACGGCGGCGAGCACCGCGTCGGGATGCTCGCTGCCCGCCATGATCAGCGCGTCGGCACCGTCGGCGCACACGAGCGTGTGCACCTCGTGGTTGGCGAGCTCGTCGGCGAGCTGCTGGGCGTGCGCGGTGTCCGGCTCGGCGATGAGCAGGACGAAAGTGTCGGAGTCCACAGGTGGCCTAGCCGAATCGACCCGTGATGTAGTCCTCGGTGCGCTTCTCCGTGGGGTTGGTGAAGATCTTCGAGGTCACGTCGTACTCGATGAGGCGGCCGGGGTCGCCGGTCCGCTCGATCGAGAAGAACGCCGTCCTGTCCGAGACGCGGGCGGCCTGCTGCATGTTGTGCGTCACGATGATGATCGTGTAGTCGTTCTTGAGCTCCACGATCAGGTCCTCGATGGCGAGGGTGGAGATCGGGTCGAGCGCCGAGCAGGGCTCGTCCATGAGGACGACCTGCGGCTCGACCGCGATGGTCCGGGCGATGCAGAGCCGCTGCTGCTGGCCGCCGGACAGGCCCGCGCCGGGCCGGTTCAGCCGGTTGCGGACCTCCTCCCAGAGGTTCGCGCGTTTGAGCGCCTTCTCGCACGCGTCGTCGAGGTGCGACTTCTTGCGGACGCCGTTGAGCCGCAGGCCGGCCACCACGTTGTCGTAGATGCTCATGGTGGGGAACGGGTTCGGCCGCTGGAACACCATGCCGATCGTGCGCCGCACCGCGGTGACGTCGACGTCCCGCTGGTAGATGTCCTGGTCGTCGATGGTGAGCCTGCCCTGGACGTACGCCCCGGGGATCACCTCGTGCATCCGGTTCACCGAGCGGAGGAACGTCGACTTGCCGCAGCCGGACGGGCCGATGAGGGCGGCGACGGAGCGCGGCTGCACCGTCAGCGACACGTCCTCGATCGCCTTGAACGAGCCGTAGTACGCCGTGACGTTGTGGGCTTCGATGCGCTTGGCCATGACCGTCTCTCTATCGCGCGAACTTGTTGCGGCGGGCGAGCAGCTTCGCCGCGATGGTCAGGGTGAGTACGAGACCGACCAGGGTGAGCGCCGCCGCCCACGCGCGCGGCGGGCCGTACTTCGAGGCGAGCGCCGCCTGGTCGTAGATGTAGATGGCGAGCGAGGACTGGTTGCCCTCGAACGGGTTCATGTTGATCGACGCGCTGTTGCCGGCGACGAGGAGCACGGGCGCCGTCTCGCCGGCCGCGCGGGCGACCGCGAGCATGACGCCGGTGACGATGCCGGGCAGCGCGGTCGGCAGCACGATCCGCATGATGGTCTTCCATTTCGGTACGCCCAGGGCGTACGCGCCCTCGCGCAGCGCCGCCGGCACGAGACGGATCATCTCCTCGCAGGAGCGGGTCACGGTCGGCAGCATGAGGACGCTCAGCGCGAGCGCCGCCGCGATGCCCGAGTACCCCGCCCGGCCGTCGTTGAACACCGGCGTCACGATGAGCACCCAGAACGCCAGCATGAACAGGCCGGCGACGATCGACGGGATGCCCGTCATCACGTCGACGAAGAAGCGGATCGCGGTGGCGAGCCTGCCCCGGCCGTACTCGACGATGTAGATCGCGCCGGCGATGCCGAGCGGCACCGTGATCAGGGTGGCGATGCCGACCTGCTGCAGGGTGCCGATGATCGCGTGGTACGCCCCACCGCCCTCGTCGAAGGCCGTGATGCCGTTCATCGAGTGGGTGAAGAACTCGCCGTCGAGCCGCGCGAGGCCCTTGGTGACCACGGTCGCCGCGACCGACACCAGCGGCAGCAGCGCCAGCGTCAGCGCCGCGTAGATCAGCGAGGTGGCGATCCGGTTGCGCGCCGCCCGGGAACCCTCGACGACCGTGGCGAGCGCGAGGAGCCCGACCAGGAACAGCAGCACAGCGCCGACGCCCGTGAGGATCAGGCCGCCGCCGAACGCCTCCAGCGAGTAGAACAGGAGGTACGCGACGGCGGCGGCGCCCACGGCCACCGCGACCGGCGCCCAGCTCGGCAGCCGCCGGGCCTTCAGGTCAACGCCCGGGTTGATCGTGGTCATGCCGTCACCTCCGCTGCGCTCCGGCGCCGCCATGACGTGACACCGAGCTGATGATTCGCTCGCTGACGCTCGCTCATGCCGCACTCCCCAGGAACTCGCGGCGGCGGTGGACGATGAGCCGCGCGGTCATGTTGACCACCAGCGTGATGGCGAACAGGACGAGACCGGAGGCGATGAGCGCACCCCGGCCGACGTCGTTGGCCTCACCGAACTGGTTGGCGATGTTCGCCGCGACGGAGTTGCCGCCCACCTTGATCAGGTCGAACGAGATGACGAACGAGGCACCCAGGGTCATCGCGAGCGCGATGGTCTCGCCGAGCGCGCGGCCGAGGCCGAGGATGACGGCCGCGATGATGCCGGGCCGGCCGTAGGGGATGACCGCGGTGCGGATCACCTCCCACTTGGTGGCGCCCAGGGCGTACGCGGCCTCTTCGTTCATCTGCGGGGTCTGCAGGAAGACCTCGCGGGAGAGCGAGGTGATGATCGGCAGCACCATGATGGCGAGCACGAGCCCGCCCAGCAGGATCGACTTGCCGTACGGGCCGTCGCTGCCGAAGATCGGGATCCACCCGAAGTACTGGTGCAGCCAGGCGGACAGGCTCTTCACGGGCTCGACCAGGTACTCCCGGCCCCAGAGGCCGAACACGATGCTGGGCACCGCCGCGAGCAGGTCGATCATGAAGCCGAGCGCGGTGGCCAGGCGCCTGGGCGCGTAGTGCGACAGGCACAGCGCGATCCCCAGCGCCACCGGCACGGCGAGCGCCAGGGCCAGCCCGGAGCTGAGGATGGTGCCGACCGCGAGCGCGCCGATGCCGAACTTCGGCTCGGTGCTGTTGGGTGTCCAGCCGGCGTACGTGAAGAAGTTCTCGGTGTTGGCGCGCAGCGCCGGGATCGCCTTGGCGATCAGGAAGACCGCGATGGCCACGATGATGACCAGCACCATCGTGCCGGCCAGGGTGCTGGCGCTGCGGAACATCGTCTCAGCGCCGAAGCGCCGCCGGGTCGGCAGGCGCTCGCTCTCCTCGGGCGGCGGGATCCGGCCGCCCCGACCGCGCGGCGGGACCGGCCCGCGGCCGGCCCGGCCGTCGGGGTGGTGCGTCGCCGGCGGCTCCGCCG
>NZ_BAAALT010000262.1:0-2029 GCF_039528515.1 Luedemannella flava | reverse complement strand
GTTGCCGCTGACCGCCAACGGAAAGCTCGACCGGCGGGCGTTGCCGGCGCCGGACTACGCGGTCGGCACGGGCCGCGGTCCGGCCACGGTCCGCGAAGAGATCCTGTGTACGGCTTTCGCCCAGGTGCTCGGGGTGGAGTCGGTCGGGGTCGACGATGACTTCTTCCGGCTCGGCGGTCACTCCCTGCTCGCGGTCCGGCTGGTCGAGGTCCTGCGTGAGCGTGGGCTGCCGGTGTCGGTGCGGGCGCTGTTCCAGTCCCCGACCCCGGCCGGGCTGGCCAGCGCGAGCGTGGCGGAGTCGGTGCCGGTCCCGGCGAACCTCATCCCGGCCGACGCCACGCGGATCACCGTGGACATGCTGCCGCTGGTGTCGTTGACCGAGCAGGAGCTCGACCGGGTCGTCGCGGCGGCGCCGGGCGGCGCACGCAACGTGGCCGACATCTATCCGCTGGCCCCGTTGCAGGAAGGCATGTTCTTCCACCACCTGCTCGCCGACGGCGGCGTGGACGCCTACGTCACCATGCGCGTGCTGGAGTTCGACTCGCGGGCCCGGCTCGACGAGTTCGCCGGTGCGTTGCAGCGGGTGGTCGACCGGCACGACATCTACCGCACCGCGATCGTCTGGGAAGGCCTGCCGGAACCGGTGCAGGTGGTCCTGCGGCACGCGGCGCTCCCGGTCGTCGAGCACGTGCTCGGGTCGGAGGGTGACCCGACCGCGGCGCTGATGTCCGTGGCCGGCCTCGCCATGGACCTCGGCCGGGCGCCCCTGCTGGACCTGCACGTCGCCGAGGTCGGCGACGGGCGCTGGCTCGGCCTGGTCCGGATGCACCACATGGTGCAGGACCACCAGGGCATGGAGGTACTGGTCGGCGAACTGCGGGTGGTGCTGGCCGGGCAGGGCGACACGCTCGCGCCGCCGCTGCCGTTCCGCGACTTCGTGGCGCAGGCGCGCGGGGGCGTCGCCCGGGCTGAGCACGAGCGGTTCTTCGCCGACCTGCTCGGCGACGTCACCGAGACCACCGCCCCGTACGGCCTGATGGACGTGCGTGGCGACGGTTCGGACGTGGTGTCCGAGGTGGTCGCGGTGGACACTGAGGTGGCCGCCCAGCTGCGTGATGTCGGGCGGCGGTTGGGGGTCAGCACGGCGACCGTGCTGCACGTGGCGTGGGCGCGGGTGCTGGCGGCGCTGTCCGGGCGGGACGACGTCGTGTTCGGCACCGTGCTGTTCGGGCGGATGAACGCCGGTTCGGGCGCCGACCGGGTGGTCGGCCCCTTCATCAACACCCTTCCGGTACGGGTACGGACGGCGGACGTGGGTGTGCGCGCGGCGGTGGAGGCGATGCGGGGGCAGCTGGCCGCGTTGCTGGAGCACGAGCACGCGCCGTTGGCCCTGGCGCAGCGGGCCGGCGCGGTCGCGGGGAACCAGCCGTTGTTCACGTCGCTGCTCAACTACCGGCACGTGGCCGGCGGCGCGGCGCCGGAGACGGTGGACGGCATCCAGCGGATCCTCGCCCGGGAGCGGACGAACTATCCGCTGAACGTCGCGGTCAACGACTCGGGTCGCGACGATCTGAGTGTGACCGTGCACGCGGTCAGCGCCGTCGACGCGGCCGCGGTCGGCGGGATGCTCTGTGTCGCGCTGGCGAACACGGTTGCCGCGCTGGCGGGAACTCTTGCCGGTGAACCGGATGTGGCGCTGCACCGGATCGGGTTCCTCGATGAGGGTGAGCGGGCCCGGCTTCTGTCGGCGGGCAACGACACCGCGGCCGAGGTCGCTGAGCTGTCGGTCGTCGAGTTGTTCGAGGCGCAGGTGCGGCAGTCGCCGGACGTGGCCGCGGTGGTGTTCGACGGCGTCTCGCTGACCTATGCGCAGGTGGACGCGGCGGCGGAGACGTTGGCGCTGGGCCTGCGCGGTCGTGGTGTGGGCGCCGGATCGGTCGTCGGCCTGAGCCTGCCCCGGGGCGCTGAGCTGGTCACGGCGATGGTGGCCGTGTGGAAGGCGGGCGCGGCGTATCTGCCCATCGACCCG
>NZ_BAAALT010000261.1:0-33565 GCF_039528515.1 Luedemannella flava | reverse complement strand
GACCACTGACCAGCCCGAACTTCGGACTCAATCATCTAGTAATGCTTTGTCATGATTTTTAGCCGGCTCGGGGGTTTCGTTGGGGGAACTGGGTTGTGCAGGTGGGGCAGTAGCCGGTGAGGCGTACGAGTAGGTGCTGGATGCGTCGGAGTACGCCGTAGAGGGTCAGGCCGACGCGAGGGGATTTGGGTCGAGTCGTTGCAGGGTGCAGAAGGCGTGGGCGGCGCAGACGAGGGTGACGTGGTGGTGCCAGCCTTGCCAGGTGCGTCCTTCGTAGTGGTCGAGGCCGAGGCCGGTCTTGAGTTCGCGGTAGTCGTGCTCGATGCGCCAGCGTAGCTTCGCCCACCTCACGAGCGTCCTGTATGGAGTGTTGGCGGGCAGGTCCGACAGCCAGTACTTCGTCGGTTCCGGCGAACCGGGTGGCCATTCGGCGATCAGCCATGCCTCGGGCAGGTCCTGGCCGGCGTGGGCTGCGAGGACAGCTCCTTCTCTGTGGGTGATCCGTGTGGGACATGCGGCTACGGTGTTGCACCACCGCAGCCGCAACCTCGGCACTCAATAGACATGCCTACATAGAGAGATGCGCTGAGGCCCCTCGGCTACTGCACGGGCTGCAGCCCTTCCGCAGTGACGCGGGTAACACCGCCTGCGCGGTGCGTCGCTAGAGGGCAACCAGCCAACGCTCATGGGACCACCGCACCGTTGGGGCAGCGGGCGGCGGCGGAGGCTAAGAACGCCGCCGCGACCGCCAAGTCGTCCGGCGGTCAGCCCAGCGTGGTGACAGGCGACGCCGGTCAGGCGAACGGTTTTCGCGAGCGGTAGTAGGTGTAGGCAGCATGGTGCAGCGGGGACAGGGTCTGTGTAGATAGCTGTCTGCAGGCTCAGCTGTCCAGCCACTGGCACCGCGCTGGCAATCGAGGGCGCGACTTCAAACAACGCTGTGATCACCGCAAGGACGGTGGCTGCGGCTGCGTCGAACCCCGAACCCGCGGATCACGAGTGCCACATTTCGTATAGAGAGTCACTATCGGGCTAGTTCGGCTGAGTCCGGATGTCCGGCGGGCGAGTCCGGCAGCGAACCTACTGGTCCGGGCGCTGGGACAGGCCGTGTGAGTGGATGGGCCGAGCTCCGGTCCGGGACGGTGTCCGTCGGTCCGGACGGGTGGCTGACGTCCGAGGAACCACTGAGCAACCAATGTTCGCCGTGGGATAGAGCTGATGCCGTGCCGGCACCGCGTTCATCTGTGGGCATCCGTCTGTCCGAACGGCTGGCTTACGCCCGATCAACCTGCGAGCAACCTGTCGGGTAGCCGGGCCCAAATATTGACCAACAGGTGGTCCCCGACGACCTGCCTGAAGCGACGTGGGTGCCGAGGGCGACGGGGTCTACGCGACGTCGGGTCGGCGGGACTGGTAGAGGTCGGCGAGGAACTCGTGCAGTTCGTCGTCTGACTCGAAGGTCCCAGGTGACGACAGCTCATCGACGGAGGCGATGGGGCGAACGCCCTGGCGTCGAGCGAGCTCTTCCATGGAGGCTTGGTCGTCCGATTGCCCGCTCCGTCGCTGTCGAGCGTTGCTCCACGCCATGGTTCACCTCCAGCGTCCGTTGAACTATCCGAGCTGCGGATCATGAAAATTGGCGACCAGTGCGGCCGCGGGCGTTGGTTAGGCGACCTTGAGTTGTTCGTCGCCGAAGTCGGCGATGAGTTTGAGGGTGCCGCCAAGGGCGGTGATGTAGCGGCTCAGTACTTCCTGGGTGGAGACGTCGCCGGCTTCGATCTGGGAGACCCGGGCGACGCTGACGCCCATACGGGTGGCGACTTGGTCCTGCGTCATCTCGCGGCGCTTGCGCAGTTCGGCCAGTCGCCAGCCGCGTGCCTGGTCGAGCATCTGGCCGAGGGAGGCGTCGAAGGCGTCCTGGCCGCCGGCGGTGTCGACGGCGCGCTGCAGGTGGTCGGTGTCGCGCCACCGCTTAACGCTGCTCATCGCTGATCTCCTTCTCGCGTTCCTTCAGGTACGTCGCATACAGCTGTTCCGCCTCCGGGATGGCCTCGCGGTACCAGCGGTTCCACTGGCCAGACTTGTCTCCCGCGATGAGCAGGATCGCAGAGCGCCACGGGTCGAAGCAGAACAGGATCCTGATCTCGGTCCGGGCGGCGGACGGAGGTCGTAGCTCTTTCATGTTGGTGATCTGGGATGCGGTGATGGTGTCGACCAAAGGTCGGCCTTCGGCGGGGCCATTGCGCTCGAGAACCAGGATGGCCTGGTTGACCAAGCGGTGCGTGTCCCGGTCGGTTCGGTACAGGTCGTCGAGGAACTCTTCGACCTGTACGGTCATCAAGATTTCCCACTCCACCGTGACGCCTCCCGTGTGGTTAAGAATATTCTAAACGTCCGGCTGGCCTGCGACAACGGCCGTGTCACCGGACCAGTTACGAAGAAGGTCAGTCGACCAGCGACGGCCGCGCGCCAGCAGCGGACCTGACCGACCGAGGGCGGATCCGAGATGCGACAGGTGAACGGTAGGGTTCGTACGTGATGCGGCACGTCCGGAGTGTGGCCAGGTGACTCGATCGAGACACGCGGCACGGGTACCGTCGGCCGTCCGTGAGATCTTCGACGAGACCGTCGCCCGTACCGACGCGTTCTGCCTGCGGCATCTGGACGAGGAGTACGCCGACCTCTGTGCCACGCTGGCCGCGAAGTTGGCGCGCAAGCGGCCGTCGCCGCTTGTTCGCGGCGACCGCGGTATCTGGGCTGCGGGCATCGTCTACACCATCGGTCGGGTCAACTTTCTCGCGGACCCGAACAGCAAACCTTACCTGCGTACGGAGGACCTGGCGCGGCTGCTGGAGGTCAAGCAGACCACGATGACGAACAAGGGTCGCGTCATCATGGACACCCTCGACATCGGGTTGATGGATCCGGCGTTCAGCCGGCGCGACATGATCGACCGTAATCCGATGGTGTGGCTCCTGCAGATCGACGGGCTGCTCGTTGATGCGCGGCACCTGCCTGAGGCGATCCAAGTTGAGCTTCACCGGCGAGGTCTGATTCCATATGTGCCGGCTCAGCGGGCCGACGGCGTGGACCAAACTTGACCTGTTCGCAGGTCAGCCGTTGTACAAGTGCATCCAGTTCGGGCATGCGACTTCGTACAGGGCCGCCGGTAGCGGCGCCCGGTGCTTCTTGAGCAGCGCGAAGACGGAGTACGCGTAGTTCTGGATCTCGCTGGCGTAGCCGAGCAGGCTGTCACCGCCATGTTCGCCGTCGCAGGCGTGTAGGCCGGCGAGCACGCCAGCCGCCGTCTGGTGCGCGGACGCGGTCATGCCCAGTGCCAACCGACGGGTGATGTCGTCCAGGTACGGGGCCAACGTCTCCTCGACGATCTCGCTCGCGGCGTCGCATTCGTGGGTGTACCCGCGACCGGGGTGGTAACCCACCCGGGCGCCGAGCGCCTTGAGCGGCAACAACCGCAGGGCGTGTTCGACCTCGTCACCGATCGACTCCCACGCGGCGTTGTCGAGGATGCGCGTGGCGAGCGCTTCAGCCTCGACCACCAGGTCCGGATGTGCTTTGAGTAGGGCATTGAGCACCACGCTGGCCTCGTGTGGGTGCAGCGACCGCAGGGTCTTTGATGGTCGCTGTCGAGTCATTGGCTGGCCCGCAGTTCTGCGACGCTGACGGGAAGGCCGTTGCGTTCAAGTCGGTCCAGGACATCGTCAATGCTGCCCGGGGGTTTTCGCCATGAGTCCGCGATTTGCTGGACGGCGGCGTAGACGACGGCATGGCTGAGGCTGATCTGGTCACGGACGAAGTCGTCGGGCGATTTCGCCTCGACGTCCCATGGCTGGAGGGCGGCAGAGGGGATGTCACGTAGGTTCGAGGTGACGATCACCTGGGCCCTGGCTTTGATGGCGGCGGCCAGCACATGTCGGTCGTCGGGGTCGGGGAGCTTGAGCGAGTCGATGAGCGGCTCGTACTCGGTGATCTTCCAGTCGCGGACGGCCGTTCCCATCAGGGTGCAGGTGCGGTCCAGTTTTGCCGGGTCGAGGTCGGGCCGGTCTCGGGTGAGCGCTGCGAACATCTCGTCGAGGATTTCTTCTGTCCATCTCGCCTGGATGAGCCCGGTCTGGGCCAAGCGAATGAGTAGATCTCGGAGTGTGTTGGGGTAGAGAACGCTGGCGTCGTGGATCACAACGAACGGCATCGGTCAGTCCAGGTCCAGATCCTGGGCCAAAACGGCAAGTTCGTCTGCGGCGGCGCGTCGACGAGCGTCGTCATGGTGCTTGTAGTTCAGGAGGGATCCGGCTAGCACCCGTCGATGCGTGCCGACCCGGCGGTAATCGATCTCGCCGGCGTCAAGCAGACCGATGAGGTAGGGCCGCGACACGTTGAGCAGGTCGGCAGCCTGTTGGGTGGTCAGTTCGGCATGTGCGGGGACGACCGAGACCCCGTGTCCGTTCGCCATGTGCGCGAGGATCCGTGACAGCAACTCGACCGCCGCCCGTGGAACGACAAGTTGGTCGCCGTCGTCGTCAGCCAACCGGACCGTGGCAGGGCCGTCGGGGTGTGTCCGCAAATAGGCTTGGACCTGTCCCAATGCCTGTGCGGCTGTCGCCGCGGCCGCAGGATCTGGGACGACGGTGCTGACAGCAACTGCCATCACAACCCCTCCAATCGAAATAACCGAAGCAAGCGTAACAATCGCAATGGTTGTTGTCCACGTTTCGGGTAATTGGCGCCTCCGCTGTTGTCCCTGGTTGAGGTGGCTCGGCGGCCGCAGCACCTGATCCGTGTCATGCGACGATGCGCCGGTGGGCTTGGCGGATGGGGCCGCGGCGAGTGAAGTCGACCGGTTGCGGCGGGAGCTGGATCGGTTGCGGGCGGAGAACGTCCGCCTGACCCGGCTGCTGGATCTTCAGGGTCGTGACACCGCGCCGGCCCACGAACAGCTCGCTGTGCCGGCACCCAGGTTGGTGACCATGGCGTCGCCGGTGCAGGACAAATTGGCCCTCTACGTCGATCGGTTCCGATCGCGTACGGATGTTCACGCGGTTCGGTGGGAGAACGTTCGGACGGGGCAGGCGGGGTGGATGCCTGCGGTGGCTGGCGGGTGGCGCAAGGGTATGGATCGCCGGGGCGCGCAGCATCTGCCGTTGTCGGACCGGGTGGTCGGCGCGCATCTGGTTGGCGATGCGTTTATCGGGTTGTACCCGCTGTTGAAGGACAACACGTGCCACTTCGTGGCCGCAGACTTCGACGGCCCAGCGGCGGTGCTCGATGCGCTGGCCTACGTCAAGGCGGCACGGGCGAACGGCGTACCGGCGGCGCTGGAGTTGTCGCAGTCAGGGCGCGGCGCGCACGTCTGGGTGTTCTTCACCGAGAAGATCCCCGCGTCGACCGCCCGGGCGGTCGGTACCGTGCTGGTGCATGAGGCGATGGTGCTGCGCGGTTCGATGGATCTGCGCTCGTACGACCGGCTGTTTCCCAATCAGGACGTGTTGCCTGAGGGCGGGTTCGGCAACCTGATCGCCGCCCCGCTGCAGGGCCGGCGGCGCCGTGACGGGCTGACCGTGTTCCTGGACCTGGCGACCCTGGAACCGTACGAGGACCAGTGGTCGTTCCTGTCCACCGTCGACCGGCTCAGCCCTGGGGATGCGCAACGGGTCGCCCGGCAGGCGAAGCGGACGCTGGTCGGAAGCGATGTCGCGAGCATGAGCCGGTCGGAGGCGACCAAGGTCCATCCACCGCTACCGGTAGTGGTGCACGCCGAGTTGGGCGCCGGGTTGAGGGTGGGGCTGTCGCAGCTGCCGCCGGCGGCGTTGGCCACGTTCAAACACGCCGCGTCGATGGCCAACCCGAAGTTCTACGAACTGCAGCGCCTGCGCAAGTCAACCTGGGACACCCCACGGTTCGTCCGCGGCTACGACCTCACCCTCGACGACCACCTCGTCCTACCTCGCGGGCTACGGCACACCGTCACGGGCATCGTCGAACGGGCCGGATCACGGCTGGCCGTCACCGACGTCCGCAACCCGGGCGCGGAGATCGACGTCGCGTTCACGGCTGAACTCAAGCCGGACCAGGCCGACGCCGTCAGCGCGATGCTCGCCCACGACGACGGCGTCCTGGTCGCGCCTCCCGGATCCGGCAAGACCGTCATGGCCTGCGCGATCATCGCCGAGCGCGGCACCTCCACGCTCGTCCTGGTCGACCGCAAGGCCCTCGCCGAGCAGTGGCGTAGCCAGGTCGCAACGCTCCTGGGCATCAAGGCCGGCCAGGTGGGCGGCGGCCGGCGCAAGCTCACCGGCGTCGTGGACATCGCCATGCTGCCCACATTGGCGCGACACGAGGACGTTGCCGAGCTCACCCGTGGCTACGGGCACATCGTCATCGACGAGTGCCATCATCTCGCGGCTGCCGCGTATGACCACTCCGTCAAACGCATCGGAGCCCATTTCTGGCTCGGACTCACCGCCACTCCTGCCCGCCGCGATGGACTCGGCGACCTGGTCACCTGGCAACTCGGACCCGTCCGCCACACCTTCGACCAAGACCAACCAGGCACGCTCATGGACACGTTCATGGAGCAGACCGGACCCCGCCGCATCCTGCACGTCCACGAAACCAACTTCCGCTACGAAGCACTCGATATGGCCGCTCCAGACGCGCTTGCCCAGGTCCATCGGGCCCTCGTCGCCGACCCTGACCGCAACGCCCAGATCGTCGCCGACATCACCGCGGCCCTGTCCGCAGGACGCAACTGCCTCGTCCTCACCCGCCGCGTCGCCCACATCGACGCCCTGGTCGACATGCTGGCCGACCGCGGCCACCGGCCGTTGGTGCTGCAGGGTGGCATGACCACCGCTACCCGGCGCGCCGCCGTCGATCGCCTCGCGGATGCCAAAGCCGGCGACGGTGTACTCGTTATCGGCACCACACCGTTCATCGGCGAAGGGTTCGACGCACCAGCCCTCGACACCCTGTTCCTGGCCGCCCCGATCTCCTTCGACGGGCTGCTCATCCAATGCGCCGGACGCGTCGTGCGCACGGCACCTGGCAAGGACACCGCTGAAGTCCACGACTATCACGACTGCGCGGTACCGCTCCTGGCCAGCTCACTTCAACGACGCATGCCCGGCTACCGCGCCCTCGGATTCGCCAAGACCTGAAAGCCGTAAGGCTCAGCCTCTGGTCGTTTTACGTAGCAGATCATCTATCTCTCTGCACCCTGCAACCCGACTGCGGCGACCGTTGTACTCACTGTCGTCGACAAGTCACCGTGGGTCATGGTGCGCTGTGGAGCACGTACAACTAGTGGAAAGAAGTGTCGAAATCCCGTTAGTTCGGCAGGCTCACGGTGTCGGCGCCATCAATGGACGGAAGCCGATGTGGCGCGCCGCAAGCCCAAGGCGAGGTGCGGAGCGCCAAAGTCAAACGGCACAAAATGCCGAAACCTCGTAAACGTCAAGGGTGAAAGGTGCAGGCACCACTATGGAATTCTGGACGGCTCAGTCACGCGCCACATACCGCGACCGCGGAAGAAGTCCAGTGCGCACAATTCTGGTCGGGTGTCATCGTCACCTCGTGTCCCAACCGCACAGCGCAACGACTTGCTGCAACAGGCGGCCTCATACTGTATAGACGCAACAACCATTGGTGCCCTAGCCGCTCTTGAGGAACGCGCCAACGACTACATTTCGGACAAGACTTGGGAGGCGGTCAGGTGTTCCTGGAACACCCGTAACTGCGAGGCGTTGGCTAAGCTTTCGCTAGCCATTCTTGAGGGCAAGAAGCGGTTACATCTCGGCGTAGGCAAGCTGACCGGCTTCCTGCTCGGACTGTTCGGGCCGCCGCGATTTGCTGTATTGCTTACTGAGGAGATCGCTTCGCGCGTCCCGCTGCCCTTCATTGACGACAACGCTATCATCGCCGCCCGAGGAATCCAGGTTACCGGCGTGGTCATGTGCCTCCTTCAGGGCCGAGACCTTATTGACTGCGCCTGCTTCGCCGACGTCGTCATGGCTGAAGGTAAAGAACGAATGAAGGCCCTTTTGGTTGCAGCTGAACACGACTGGTCCGGTCTCCGGAACCTCCCGTTTCAACGCACGGCCGCAGACGGCCGCACGGTATGACGGCGGTGCCAGGGTGTGTCGGGTCCGGATGGATGGCCGACGTCCGAGGAGCCATCGAACTACCGGCGGTCGACCTGGGTTTGCACTGGCCATCGTGGTCGGTGCGGCCGGTACGCTCGGGTTGTGCGTTCGGCGGCGGATCTTCGGCAGCGGTGGCTGGACGGCCTTCCGCTCATGCTCACCAGGGCTGGGATGTACGCCCCAGATGGGCGTGGGTTCGAGATGCAGGCCCGTCGGCTCCTGGCCGATCTGTGCTACCTGGATGAGCGGGAGCGCGACCTGGAGCAGGTCAACGAGCACATCAGGGGGTACGGCAAGCTGGGGGTGATCGGGCCGTTCGTCGCGCTGTTCAGCAAGGACCGCGACTACCGTGCTGAGGTGGCGTCCGTGTACGCCGAGCAGTTCCACCGTCTGGGCTACCTGCGCTTGGAGCGCCTACTGGACGCTGAGGCGTGGGAGCAGCTCACGTTCACCTTGCGTGAACGGTTCGACGGCCGCGACGTCCGACGCAGTGAAGTCGAGGCGGCTTTCGGGCCGCCGAGCCTTCTCGTGGACAAGCGGATCCTGTGCTACGTGCCGACGGATGGGCCCGGCTGGGTGTTCGTCGACTGCTACACCGAACATTTCACCCGGTACGTTCCGGACTCCGGCAACTACGAGTGGCTACGAGACGACGATCCGCTCGTCCGCGCGGTACGCCACCCCGCGGCAGACTTCGAAGCCGGTCTCATCCTTACACGCTTCGGCAAAGTCCTGCGGTGGGGGCCCGGCTGGTGGCTGCATGACCTTTCCGGGTTGAGCGAGGAGCAGCAGGCCATCGCCGCCCAGTTACGCGGCATCGAGGCTAACGACCCGTCGCAGGCGCTCAAGCCACCTCGGGGCCATCCCCGACGAGAACCCGGCACCTGAATCGCCTGACACTGTGCTGAGCGGATCAGGGCTTGCCTTGCCTCACCCCGACGTGGTGACGTTCGTCGGCGCGGGCGATGCGGCACGTTCAGCGTGCGCCACTCTGTTCGGCGACGGGCTGAGGCGGTTACCAGCACGTCGATCATCTTTGGTCTCCGTCTATCCGAACTGCTGGTTCATACCCGATAGACCTGCGCTCGTTGAAGAAGTAGACGATCAACGAGGAGGACCCATGTCGGACAGTGGTGTGATCTTCAAACGGTGCTGTTGCCGCCACCCCGGCAGCAACCGATTGATGGAGTCGGCCTGCCCGCGGCTGGGCGAGCGTGGTCACGGCAGTTGGTACTACCACTGCACTGTTGTCACGCTCTCGGGCCAACGTGAACGGGTCCGTCGCGGTGGTCACGCCACCCGCAAGGACGCCGAAGCCGCCCGCGACGCGCTACTGGCCCGATCGGCGGAGGAACGCACCACCGAGCTGTGGACGGTGGACCGGTGGTTGCGGTACTGGCTGACCACCCGCACCAGCATCCGCCCGAGCACCCTGCGCTCCTACACCGACCACGTCGAACGCCACCTCATCCCTCACCTGGGACGGATCCGACTGGGTGAACTCACCGGCCGGCACATCACAGCCATGTTCACCACTCTGGCCAGCACCGACGGCCGCTACGGCCGCCCACCCACCCCGTCCACGCTGCACCGCATCCGCGCCACCCTGCGCTCCGCGCTCAACGCCGCGATCCGCAACGGGCTCATCCGCGACAACCCGGCCCGATTCATCGAACTACCGTCCCCGTGCCGGCCGCAGGCGCAGGTGTGGACTGAACACCGGGTGGACGAGTGGCGCCGTACCGGCCAGCGATACTCGGTCGCGGTGTGGACCACCGCGCAGGTAGCCGACTTCCTACGGTTCGTCGACGTCGACCGGCTCTACGCGATGTGGTGGCTCATCGCCCTCCGCGGTCTGCGCCGCGGCGAGGCGGCCGGGCTGCGTTGGGTCGACGTCGACCTCCACGCCGGCGTCGTCATGATCTCCCAACAACGGATCACCTACGGCCACGTCACCACCGAGGGGCCGCCGAAGACCGCGGCGAGCCGCAGGACGATCGCGCTGGACAAGACCACCATGCGCCTGCTGAGCGAACACCGCCGCAGGCAGATCGCCGAAAGCCACAACGCCGGCGATCGGTGGGTCGAGTCCGGCTACGTGTTCACCAACCTGCTGGGCGTGCCGTTGAACCCGGACTACCTGACGCGTCGGTTCCGCACCCTGGTCACCAAGTCCGGCCTACCACCGGTCCGGTTGCACGACCTGCGCCACGGCGCCGCGACGCTCGCCCACGCCGCCGGTGCGGACCTGAAGACGGTTCAGGAGCAGCTCGGGCATACCAGCATTGTGCTGACCGCCGACACCTACACCAGCGTCCTCATGCAGATGCACTTCAAGATCGCGGAAGCTACCGCGCGCCTCGTCCTGACCGCCGCCGCACGTAACCCCGGCCATCGACACCGCGCCAAGCTCGGAAATGGCACACCAGGGTCCGGAGTCAAACAACAGCAGACTGGGCCGGAACCCAAGCGCCCCAACGGAAAGCGTCGCAACAAGGGAGCGAAGAAGCGTGGCACACGTCGCACACACGCGTGACACACAAAGATCAAGGCCGCATAGCTCGATGGCTATACGGCCTGCTCAGATGTGGTGCGCCGCCAGGGACTCGAACCCCGAACCCGCGGATTAAGAGTCCGCTGCTCTGCCAGTTGAGCTAGCGGCGCTCGTCGGCAACGGCGAAACCTTAGCACGCGCCTGGGTTGGATCTCCAATCAGTATGAGACTGGTCTCATAAACGCGACAAAAGCTCACAAAAAATCGGACAGAGATGAGCGACACGGGCGTCCCTCCCGCACCCGTCCGACCAATAGAATGATCGTCATGATTCGTAGTGTGATCATGGTTGACCTCAAGCCCGGCACGACGGACGAGCAGGTGGCCGCCTTCCATGACGCGCTCGTCGCGATCCCGTTCGAGCGACGCAGCGCGTTCACGTTCGGACGCGACCTGGACCTCGTCGACAACACAGTGGACATCGTCATGATCTCGGACTTCGACGACGAGCAGGCCTACCGTGACTGGGCGGTCGACGAGGGACACCGACGGGTCAGCGCGCAGTATCTGAAGCCGATCGCCGAGCGCATCACCCGCGGCCAGATCGTCGTCTGACGCTACCCGGATCGCTAGACTGGCCAGGTGGACACCGTGCGAGTGAAGCACGTCACACCTGGCGCGATGACGGCCGGCGAGCGGGAGCAGTTCGCCGCGCTGGTGGATGAGGTGGCCGACGATTTCGTGCCGCCGTTGACCGACCGTCGCGGGACGACCGAGACGCAGTTGAACGGTCCGACCGGATCGCAGCCCACCAACTACCTCGACGCGCTGCTGACCCAGCACAACCTGCTGGTGTTCGAAGGTGACCGGCTGACCGCCTTCCTGTCCTACCGACTCGGGCACCACATCGCGGAGCTGCCGGAGGTCGGCGCGTGCACGTACGTGAGCACGATCGCGGTGGCCAGGGACCGCCGCCGCGCCGGGCACGCCCGCCTGCTGTACGGGCAACTGATGCCGCTGGCGTCCTCGTGGATCGTGCTGCGCACCTGGTCAACCAACACGTCACATATCCGGTTGCTGCAGGCCCTAGGATTCAAGGAGCTCTACACCTTGGAGGACCACCGGGGCGCCGGGCTCGACACGGTCTACTTCGGGCTCGATCAGTCCAGCGGCACGGTGGCCTCCTCGCCACGGTCATCGGCGACCACCTGCCACTAGCCGCCACGTGATGCCGGAGGTCCGTTGGCCGGTCAGCCTCCCGCCGGGGTGCGGCACGCGGACACCGACGTGCCATCCCCCGACCGCCGATCCGCGGTCCAGGTGTACGTCCCCTTCAAGTACGACATCGGCGGGGCGGTCATCGACACCGAGGGTGCCCGCGAGGCCCTGATCCGCCTCTGCGGGAGCCTCGAGGAGGATCAGGCCTTCACCCGCAGCTGGAACCTGTCGTACCTGGTGCGCCACGCCGTGGTGCTCCGGGCCGTGATCGGCTCCGGCACCGTGCACCTGGGCGGGTCGGACTGGCGGTTCCAGCGGACCCTGCGGTTGTACCCCTGGCTGGGCGTCGTCTCGGTCGACTACCTCTTCGAGACCTCCGACGCCGAGGTGCGGCTCGCCGACTTCTACGACGACCTCGTCCATTGGAAGAACACCGACTACCTGCCGTACCTGACGTTGTGCGGGGCGATGACGGCCGAGCTCGCCGCCCACACCGCCGTGTCGGCGGGGCCACCGGCGGACCTGCACGGCGGTCTGGTCCGGGAGCTGCGTGCGGCGCTGGGACCGTTCGTCGAGCAGCGGCCGGCGACCTACGCGTTCCACGACTTCCGTACCTGCTTCGTGGACCTCCGCGCGGGCCTGGACCGGCCGACGGTCCACAGCCTGTTGTTGCTCACGCGGTCGAAGCCCACGTCGTACCCCGATATACCGGGCAGCCTGACCGCCGGTGGGGTCGAGATCCAGAGCAGCGGCTGGGCGACCGTGCTGCGCACCGACCCGACGGCAACCGCGCGGGAGCTCGCCGACGTCATCTCGATGTTCAGCCTGATCCACGCGCAGTGGTTCGTGTGCCAACTGTGGATCAATGTTTACGACCAGGACTTCCGCCGCACGCCGTACGGGCGCGGCGTGGCGAGCGCGCACGAGCTGTCCTCGTCCCAGCTGGCCCTCGCGCAGGACCTCACCGAGGTCGGCAACATGGACCTGATGCTGAAGGATCCCGCGCTGCTGCGGGTGGCCCGGTACTTCGAGCGGACGCTCGGCGTGCGGGACCACCGTCGGGCGGCGGAGCAGCGTCTGCGCCTGCTCGAGGAGTACTCCCGGGGTCAGGCCGACTACCGGCAGGCCCAGGCCACCACGCGGCTGCAGGTGCTGTTCGCCCTGTCCGCGGCGGGCAGCATCGCGGCGCTCGTGCCCGCGCTGGTCGAGATCAACCTGGCCCGCGCCGCGACCACGTTCACGATCGCGGCGGTGATCCTGCTGTGGCTCGGGTTCGCCCTGAACTACGGCGGCTTCATCGCCGGGCTGCGCTGGCGGCTGCGGCAGCGCGTGTCACGCCGGCGCCGCGCCCGTCTGCGGCGGATCCCGCAGAGCCGCGGGCCGCGCGGCTGAGGTGTCCGGCCTGCGGGCCAGCGCGTACAGGCGGTGCTCGAAAACCGGGTCGGTGGACCGTCCGGCGCGGCTGATGAACGCCGCGCGGAACTCGGCCCGGCGCTCGGCGGGCACCTGGCGCGTGTACGGCAGCAGGCCCGCGTGGCTGAAGGCCGCGAAGAGCTCGGGGGTACGTGCCAGCCAGGTCCGCGCGGACCCGACCGACACGGCCACGAACCCGACGGCCGTCAGCAGCTCGGCCAGCTCCGCCGCGGTCGGGTAGTGCGCCGGGTATGCCCACCCCGCCAGGCACCCGCCGAGGCCCAGGTCGCGGAGCACCTCCTCGGCACAGTCCCACAGCTGCCGGTAGCAGCCGGCCGCGCCCTGCTGGACCGCCATCGTTCCCCCGTCCACCAGCGCGGCGAACACCCGACGGTAGGCGCGTTCCGGCGGCACCATCCAGTGCATGGCGCTGTTGGAGAAGACGACGTCGAACCGCTGGCCGGGCTGGTACTCCAGCAGATCCGCGACCTCGAAGGACCCGCCGACCGTCGCGCGGGCGTGTGTGATCATCTCCGGGGAGATGTCGATGCCGTGCACCCGTACTCCCGGGAACCTCGCGGCCAGCCCGGCGGTGATCCTGCCGTCCCCGCAGCCCACGTCCAGCACTGACTGTCCCGCGGTGAGCTGGAGCCGCCCGATGAGGCGCGCCGACTGTCGGCGCTGGTGCTCGTTGTGGTGGGCGTATCCCCGCGCATCGGCGAACACTGCCTACGTCTGGCCCAGCGCCGCGCGTCGCTCCGGCCATTCGGCCGCCACGATAGAGAACATGGCCGAGTCGCGCAGCTGCCCGTCCTCGCCGGGCGCCCAGGACCGCGACCACTGCCGCCGCGGGTCCCGGTACGAGGTCGCCCCCACCGCGAGCCCGGTGGAACGGGCGACCTGGGCGAACGGCGCCATGGCCCCGGCGGCGGCCCGGCCGAGCTGCGCGTCGATATAGGAGTCCATGTCATGCGACCGCGGCACCCAGGTGAGACCGAACGTCCCCCGGTCCTCCTCCGCGGCGACGGCCAGGGCCGGCGCGTGCGGAAAGGAGAGCGGCTCCAGCCGCACGAGCCGGCCCTCCAGCACCGGCGCCACCAGTGTGAAGGCCATCAGAAGTCGGCCACGGCCGGGATGATGTCGCGACCGATGATCTCCAGTGGTGTGATCGTCTCCGCGCCCTGCACCTGGCCGATGGCCAGGTCGATGCCGAGCTTGCCGAGGCGCTCCAGGTCGGCGACGACCGTGCCGGCCCGTTCGCCGGCCGCGCCCAGATCGAAGCGGTAGTACACCGTTTTCTGGATCTCGTCGTAGTCGCGGCCGACCGCCTCGCAGTGCCCCCGCAGCACCTCGAGCTTGCGCTCCAGGTCGGGCGCGTTGAACAAATTGCACGCGTCGGCGTACTGGGCGACGAGGCGCAGCGTCCTCTTCTCCCCGCCGCCACCGACCATGATCGGGGGATAGGGCCGGGTGAGCGGCAAGGGCCGGTTCAACGGCCGGCCGAGTTGATAATGCCTGCCGACAAAGGGCGTCTCGTCGCCCAGGCACATCTGCTGGTAGATCCGCAGCGTCTCCTCCAGGCGCTCGAAGCGCTCGGTGACCGGCGGGAACGGGATGCCCAGGCCGCGCGACTCCTCCTCGTTCCAGGCGGCGCCGATGCCGAGCCAGGCGCGCCCGCCGGAGAGCACATCGAGGGTGCTGACCGTCTTGGCCAGAATCCCGGGATGGCGGTAGATCGCCCCGGTGACCAGCACCAGCAGGCGCGCCCGCGAGGTCACCCCGGCCAGGTAGCCCAGCGTCGTGTAGGCCTCCAGCATGTCGTTCTCGGGCGGCCCGACCACGGAGATCTGGAAGAAGTGGTCCATCACGGCGATCGTGTCGAAGCCCGCCTCGTCGGCGGCGCGGGCGATGCGGGCCAGGTCCGCGCCGAGCGTGGCGGGCCCTCCCGGGTACGTGAAGTCCGGGATCTGTACGCCAATCCTCATGGTTTCGACCCTACGTCCGATATCACGCAAGGCTGAGCATCGTCGCCGCCGTCAGCCGTCCGCCGACCGGCTGCCGCAGCACCGCGCCGCTGTGGTGCAGCTCCGTCACGGCCCGCGTCACGTCGTCGGCCCGGTAGATCGTCCCGGTCAGCGCCCACGCCCGCAGCTGCGCGAGCGTCCGCGCGCCGCCGCCGAGGTGTCCGCACACCGCCCGCCGCAGCGGCCCGAGCGCCGGCCGTAACGAGATGTCGAGCAGCGTCCCCTCGGCGTCGCCGGGGTCCCTGTACCTGATCCCCGCGTACTCGTCCAGCGCCCACAGCTCGTCCTTGAACACCGCCAGCGCGCGCTCGTCGCCGGCCGCGAAGCTCACCGTCTCGGCGGACGCGTCCCGCGCCACCAGCTCGACCGCCGCCCGCCACGGCCACGCGTCGAGCGCCACCGCCGGCCCGCGCACGAGAACCTCCAGGCCGCGACGCCCGGCCAACGTGCCGAGCGTCGCGGCCGTGGGTGGTTCCTCCCCATGGTGGTCCAGGTAGGCGAACACGCTCGCCGATTCCATGAGTACGGGCGACGGGCCCGCCGTGACCGTCAGACGCACGACGCCCGGGGCGATACCGGACTCGGCCGCGACCGCGCCCCGCACCCGCTCCGCGGTCGCCTCGTCGGGGCAGGCGACGTCGAGCGCCAGCGTCCGCCCGCGCGCCCGGTCGGCGAACTCGGCGAACACCCGCGCGGCCGCGAGCGCCGCCCCGGCCGCGTCGTACGCGCTGGCGCTGACCTGGGTGTAGGCGACGGAGCGAGGGCTGTGCAGGACGCGCGCGGTCCAGGCGTCGAGGTAGCGCACGAGCAGTTCGTGCACCACGTCGGCGTGCGCCATACCTTCGTTCTACTCCGCCGGGCCGCGCCGCGCTGTCGGATGCGGTCAGGCGGGGATGGACACGCCCACGCCGCCGCGGGTCGCCGCGCCGTAGCGCGCCTGTTCGCGGGCCAGGTCGAGGGGGCGGATCCGCTTGCGGTTGTCGCGGGCGGCGTCGTCGAGCCGGTCGGCCGGGACCAGCCAGACGATCTCGAACTCGAGACCGTCGGGGTCCTTGCCGTAGAGGCTCTTGGTGGTGCCGTGGTCGGAGCTGCCGACCAGCGCGCCCGCGTTCGCGAGTGCGGCGGCGGTGCGCTCCAGCTCGGCGAGCGTGTCGACCTCCCAGGCGAGGTGGTAGAGGCCGACCGTGGTCCGGCCGGCGAGGGAGGGCCCGGCCTCGTGGCCGATCTCGAACAGGCCGAGGTCGTGGTCGTTGGTCGAGTCGGGGGCCTGGAGGAACGCGGCGCCGGCGAACCCGTCGGGGGTCATCGGGACGCGGCGGAAGCCGAGCACCGTGGTGTAGAAGTCGACGCTGCGCGCCAGGTCGGACACGAACAGCACGGCGTGGTTGAGGCGGTGTATTCCCATGACAGACACAACTTAGTTGACTAAGCAACTATTCCGGGCGCCAACCCGCGCAACAGACTGCCTATCGGAGCGTCCGATCGCACAACGAATCGTCGGTCAGTCGCATGATCCAGACCTGTCCGTTGCAACTGGATCTGCCATAGCGTCCATTCACATGAACCGGCGATACCTCATGTGCCGACCGACGTACTTCGCGGTCGACTACGCGATCAACCCGTGGATGGACCCGACCGCCCCGGTCGACGTCGACCTCGCCGTCGCGCAGTGGACCCACCTGCGTGACACGTACCGCGAGCTCGGCCACACCGTCGACGAGATCGACCCCATCCCGGGCCTGCCCGACATGGTGTTCGCCGCCAACGGCGCCACCGTCATCGACGGCATCGCGTACGGCGCGCAGTTCGCCTTCCCCGAGCGCGTGGCCGAGGGCCCGGCGTACCTGGACTGGCTGGCGGGACACGGGTTCACCGCGCACGAGGCCAAGGAGATCAACGAGGGGGAGGGCGACCTCCTGCTGGCCGGGCGCTTCGTGCTGGCCGGCACGGGCTTCCGCACCGCCCACGACGCGCACGCCGAACTGCAGGAGATCCTCGGCCGGCCCGTGGTCACGCTGCAGCTGGTCGACCCGCGCTTCTACCACCTCGACACGGCGCTCACGGTGCTCGCCGAGAACCAGATCGCGTACCTGCCGGAGGCGTTCAGTGAGGGTAGCCGGCGGGTGCTCGCCCGGCTCTTCCCCGACGCCATCCTGGCCAGCGCGGAGGACGCGGCCGTGCTCGGCCTCAACGCGGTCAGCGACGGCCGGCGGGTCGTGCTGCCCGTCCAGGCCCAGGGCCTGGCGTCCCAGCTGGCCGCCCGAGGTTTCCAGCCCGTCCCCGTGGACCTGTCTGAGCTGCTCAAGGCCGGTGGCGGCCCGAAGTGCTGCACACTGGAACTGAGGAGCTGACGCGATGACTTCGATCATGGAACACCTCGCCACGACCGCCGCGATCGCCGAAGCCGAGCGGTGGACGGCCCACAACTACCACCCGCTGCCCGTGGTGATCGCCGAGGGCCAGGGCGCCTGGGTCACCGACGTGGAGGGCAACCGCTACCTCGACTGCCTCGCCGGGTACTCGGCGCTGAACTTCGGGCACCGCCACCCCACGCTCGTGGCCGCGGCGATCGAGCAGCTCGGGCGCGTGACGCTCACCAGCCGGGCCTTCCTGCACGACCAGTTCGGCCCGTTCTGCCGCGAGCTCGCCGACCTGTCCGGGCTGGGCGCCGACACGATGGTGCTGCCGATGAACACCGGCGCGGAGGCCGTCGAGACCGGCATCAAGGTCGCCCGCAAGTGGGGCTACAAGGTGAAGGGCGTGCCCCGCGACCAGGCGAAGATCATTGTCGCGGCCGACAACTTCCACGGGCGTACGACGACGATCATCTCCTTCTCGACCGACCCGGAGGCGCGCGCGGACTTCGGCCCGTACACCCCGGGGTTCGTGATCGTGCCCTACGGCGACCTGGACGCGCTGACGGAGGCCATCGACCCCAACACGGTCGCGGTACTTCTCGAACCGATCCAGGGCGAGGCCGGCGTGCTGGTGCCCCCGGCCGGCTACCTCGCCGGCGTGCGCGCGGCCTGCACGAGCCACGACGTGCTGTTCATCGCCGACGAGATCCAGTCGGGCCTGGGGCGCACGGGCACCACCTTCGCGGTGCAGCACGAGGGCGTCGTGCCCGACATGTACCTGCTGGGCAAGGCGCTCGGCGGCGGCATCGTGCCGGTCAGCGCGGTCATCGCCCGATCGGACGTGCTCGGCGTGCTCAAGCCGGGCGAGCACGGCTCGACGTTCGGCGGCAACCCGCTGGCCTGCGCGGTCGCGCGGTCGGTCGTCGGGCTGCTGCGCACCGGCGAGTTCCAGCGGGCCGCCCAGGACCGCGGCGACGTGCTGCACCAGCGGCTGAACGGGCTGGTCGGGCACGGCGTGACCGCCGTGCGTGGGCGTGGCCTGTGGGCCGGCGTCGACATCGACCCGGCGTTGATGACCGGCCGGCAGGCGTGCGAGCGGCTGCTCCGCGCGGGCGTGCTGGTCAAGGACACGCACGGGTCGACTATCCGGCTCGCCCCGCCGCTCGTCGTCAGCGACGACGACCTCAACTGGGCCGTCGACCGGTTGGCGGACGTGCTCTCCGGTTGATCTCCGGCTGACGCGCCCGCCGGGCTGCCCCGAGGCCCCGGCGGGCGTGTTGCGTCAGAAGTGGGCATTGATGCCCCCTGGAACGGGGTGCCCGCCGCGCGTCGATCTATCAGGTCGGGTCGACGGCGCGGCGGGCGCCCTCCAGGCTGGTCACGCCGAGCCCGACCAGCACGCAGGCCAGCAGCGGGTCGGCGGCCGCCTCCCCGCACACCCCGACCGGCTTGCCGGCACGCCGGCGTCGCCACGCGGATCGGGCGCAACCGCGGGCGGTTCGTGGCCGTTGTCCCGTTGCGGGGTGAATACACCCGCAGACGGGAGTAGGGCCGATGCGCGCGCAGCAGCTCGTGTTCAAGACCGTCGCCGTGGCGATTCTTGCCGTGGCCGGCGCCGGTGCCGGGATGGCGCTCGGCGACATGACCGACCGGCGTCCGCGCGCCACCGTCGCCGAGCCGGAACGGTCAGCCGTCGCGGTGCCCGTCCCGCGGCCCGCGCCGGTGCCGGCCGCGAGGTTCCGAGCCCCGCTGTACTACCAGCCGTTCGGGTCCGACGTGGACCTTGTCGGGCGTGCCCTGGACACGTCGGGGGCGCGCGACCTGATCCTCGCGTTCGTGCTGGACGCCGGCGGTTGCCGGCCCGCGTGGCAGGGCGACCCGGCCCTGCTCGTCGGCGCCGACGCGGCCGTGGCGGCCACTGTGGACAGCGTCCGCCGGCGCGGCGGCGACGTGGCCGTGTCCTTCGGCGGCGCGGCCGGCACCGAGCTGGGCGTGGCGTGCGGCAGCGACCGGGCGCTCGCCGCCGCGTACCAGAAGGTCATCGACGCCTACGGCCTCACCCGCATCGACCTCGACTACGAGGCGGAGGACCTGGCCGTCGGCGTCGACCGGCGGATGCGCGCGGTGCGCCTGCTGCTGGACCGGGCGGGGGCGACCGGGCGGCCGCTGCGGGTCAGCCTCACCCTGCCGGTCGGCCGTGACGGCCTCCCGCCGGTCGCGGTCGCGGGGATCAGGGCCGCGCTGCGCGCGGGAGTACGTCCGGACATCGTGAACGTGATGGCGTTCAACCTCGGCGCGGGCACCACGCAGGCGGACATCCGGGGTGCGCTGGAGGCCGCCCACGGCCAGGTGAAGGTGCTCTTCGGAGACTCGGACGCGGCCGCCTACGCCCGCCTGGGCCTGCAGCTCATGATCGGTCACGCGGACGTGCGGGGTGAGCGGTTGCTGCCGCTCGACGCGCGGTCGCTGGTCGAGTACGGCAAGGCCCGTCGGCTGGGTTGGCTGTCGTTCTGGTCGCTCAACCGCGACCAGGCCTGCGTAGGGCCGACCCCGGTGGAGTGGGCCGTGCCCACCTGCAGCGGCGTCGACCAGCGCCCCTACGAGTTCGCGGGGATCGTGGCGGGCTTCGCCCGCTGACCGGGCGGGGCGACGTTCCGCCCCGCCCGGTCGCGTCACACCTAGCGGCGCAGGACCAGCGGGGCGCCGGGGTGCAGGGTGTGCACCTCGCCGCGGACGCTGATGTCGAGCGGGTCGCCCTTGTCGAGGGTGTAGGTCTCCTCGTCGTGGCGCAGGTGCATGCGGAGCTGGCGGTCCTGGATGAGCAGCGAGAACTCCAGGTCCGTCCAGATCTTCGGCAGGTTCGGCGAGAAGGATGGCAACTCGTCGACGTTGCGGAAGCCGCCGAAGCCGCCCACCAGCGCCGCCCACACGCCGCCGGTCGAGGCGATGTGCACCCCGTTCTCGGCGTTGCCGGCGACGTCGGCGAGGTCCATGAGCAGCGCGTAGTTGAAGTACCGCAGCGCGCGGGTCTGGTCCCCGATCTCCGCCGCGATGATCGACTGTACGCACGCGGACAGCGACGAGTCGCCCGTGGTCAGCGGGTCGTAGTACTCGAAGTTGCGGCGCTTCTGGTTCTCCGAGAACTCGTTGGCCAGCAGGTACATCGCCAGGACGATGTCGGCCTGCTTAATGACCTGGTACCGGTAGATGACCAGCGGGTGGAAGTGCAGCAGCAGCGGGAACTTGTCCTTCGGCGTGCTCTTGAGGTCCCAGACCTCGCGCTCCAGGAACGTGCTGTCCTGCGGGTGGATCGCGCGGTCCTCGTCGAACGGCACGTGCATCTTGGCGGCCGCCTGCTCCCAGGCGTCCACCTCGTCCATCCGCAGCCCCACCGCGTGGGCCAGGGCCGTGTAGTCGTCGGGCTGCTCGTCGTGCAGCCGGCGCACGGTCGCCGCGGCGTAGTTCAGGTTCAGCCGCGCCATGAGGTTGGTGTACGTGTTGTCGTTGACGACGGTGGTGTACTCGTCGGGGCCGGTCACACCGTGGATGTGGAACTTGCCGTCCGTCCCGTAGAAACCCAGGTCCTCCCAGAACCGGGCGGTCTCCACGAGGATCTCCGCGCCGCTCTCCGCCAGCAGCTGGCGGTCACCGGTCGCCTCGGCGTACTGGCGTACGGCGAACGCGATATCGGCGTTGATGTGGTACTGCGCGGTGCCCGCCTGGAACATCGCGGACGCTTCCTCCCCAGTCAGCGTCCGCCATGGGAAGAGCGCACCCTTCTGGCTCATGTCGCGGGCACGCTCCCGCGCACGATCCAGGGTCGAGTGCCGGTGCCGCAGGAGGTTCGCCGCCAGGCGCGGTTGCGTGTACGCCAGGAACGGCAGGACGTAGATCTCGGTGTCCCAGAAGTAGTGACCGTCGTAGGCCTGCCCGGTGAGGCCCTTGGCCGAGATGCCGGCGTTCTCCGCCCGCCACGACGCCTGGGCCAGCTGGTACAGGTTCCAGCGGATGGCCTGCTGGTAGCGGACCTGGTTGGCGCCGCCACGCACGCGGATGTCGGCCCGCTCCCAGAACAGGTCGAGCTGCTCGCGCTGCTCGGCCAGCAGGGTGTCGAACCCGGCCCGCACGGCCCGGTCGAGGGTGCGCCGCGCCCGGTCGGTCAGCTCGACCGCGGGGATACTGCGCGAGCCCTGGTAGGTGGCGTACTTGGTGATCCGGATCGGCACGCCGGGCTGGGCGTCCGCGGTGAGCAGCAGCTCGCCGCCGTCGCCGTCGGCCGAGACCGTCGTCTCGACGTCGGACTCCGCCTCGATGACGTGGTCGACGCCGACGGCGAGGGTCATCCGGCTGTTGGTGGTGATGTAGCCGAGCATGACCCGGTTGTCCTCGGCGTCGATGACGCGCGCGTTGAGGACGCGGTCGGGCAGCACCCGCGACAGACGCGGGTCGTCCGGACGCTGCTCGGGCTGCTCGTCGGCGGGCCGGGTGTCCTGCCGGTTGACGACCTGGGAGGACACGGCGATCGGTGCCGCCTCGTCCAGGACCGTCACCTCGTAGGTCATGGCCAGGACGTGCCGGTGGCGCAGCGAGACCATCCGTGTCGAGCGCACCCGCACGCGGTTGCCGCTCGGCAGGATCCAGGTGAATTCCCGCGTCAACGTCCCGGCGCGCATATCGAGAACGCGCCGGTAGTCCTGCACCCGGGCCGTGGCGAGAAATAGAGGTTCGTCGTCCACATAAAGTTTGAACACCGTGGCGTCGGGGACGTTGATGATCGTCTGACCGACCCGAGCCAGGGCATGCGCTTCTTCGGCATGCACGATGGGCCACGTTTCATGAAAGCCATTCACGAAAGTGCCCGGCAACAGTGCCGGACGGCCTTCCTCGAACGTCCCTCGGACGCCCAGGAAGCCGTTGCTCAGGGCAAATACGGTCTCAGCGCGACCGAGGTGCTCATCTGAGTACCTGGTCTCGACGATGCGCCACTCATCGGGCACGTAGACGTGCTCCGGTGGCAGGACAATGTCACGTTGTAACACGATCGGAACAATATATGACGATCGGGTTAAGCGGATCAGCTGGATGACGGAGTTGGGGGAACCAATATGGCGGACGAGACCACCGGGAAAGCCCTGCGCTTCGGTGCGCTTCTATTTGATCTCGATGGAGTGATCACCAAAACGGCGGATGTACACGCCCGGGCCTGGAAACAGCTTTTTGATCAATTCCTCATCGGCTGGTCCGAGCGGACCGGCGAAGCGCAGGCGCCGTTCGAGATCGCCACGGATTACGTGCGTTATGTCGACGGTCGGCGCCGATTTGAGGGGGTCGCGACTTTTCTCGAATCGCGTGGAATCTCGGTGCCCATGGGTGAGCCCGAGGACGAGGGCATGGACACGATCTACGGCCTCGGCAACGCCAAGAACGGCTTCTTTCTGGCCGAACTCGAGCGCAACGGGGTGGAGATCTTCGACGACGCGCTCGCCCTGCTCGACGCGGCCCGGGCCGCCGGCAAGCCGATGGCGGTGGTCTCCGCCAGCGAGAACTGCGCCATGGTGCTGCGCCGGGTGGGCCTGGACATCTACTTCAAGGTCCGGGTGAGCGGGCTCGAGGCCAAGGCGCTCAACCTGCCCGGCAAGCCCAGGCCGGACACCTTCCTGCGGGCGGCCGACGAGCTCGGCGTCGCCGCGGCCGACGCCGTGGTCCTCGAGGACGCCATCGCCGGCGTACGCGCGGGTCGCGCCGGCAATTTCGGGCTCGTCGTGGGCGTGGACCGGGGCGGGGAGGCCGACGGACTCGCCGAGAACGGCGCGGACGTGGTCACCCAGGACCTGCGCAGCCTCATATAGATACGCTCTGGCACATGACAGAGCTCAACTTTCCCGATGGTTTCCGGTGGGGCGCCGCCACGGCGGCGTACCAGATCGAGGGCGCGGCGGCCGAGGACGGCCGTACGCCCTCGATCTGGGACACGTTCAGCCACACCCCCGGCAAGGTCCGCGATGGTGACACCGGCGACGTGGCCTGCGACCACTACCACCGCGCCGCCGAGGACCTGGCGCTGATCTCGGGGATGGGCCTGGGGGCATACCGGTTCTCCGTGGCGTGGCCCCGCATCCAGCCGGGTGGACGCGGTCCGGTCAACCAGGCGGGGCTGGACTTCTACCGCCGGCTCGTGGACGACCTGCTGGCCCGCGGCATCGAGCCGTGGATCACCCTCTACCACTGGGACCTGCCGCAGGAGCTGGAGGACTCCGGCGGCTGGGCGGCCCGCGACACCGCCTACCGGTTCGCCGAGTTCTCCGCGCTGACCCACGAGGCCCTCGGCGACCGGGTGCACAGCTGGCTCACGCTGAACGAGCCCTGGTGCTCGGCCATGCTCGGCTACGGCACCGGCGAGCACGCCCCCGGCCATCAGGACAAGATCGCCACCCTGCGTGCGGCCCACCACCTCATGCTCGGCCACGGCCTGGCCATCCAGGCGATGCGCCCGCAGCACGCCGGCAACCAGCTGGGCATCACACTCAACCTGCACGCGTTCACGCCGGCCAGCGACGCGCCCGAAGACGCGGACGCGGTGCGCCGCCTCGACGGCATCGGCAACCGGATCTTCCTGGACCCGCTGCTGCGCGGCGAGTTCCCGGCCGATCTGCGCGCCGACCTGGCCCCGGTCAGCGACCTGGGCCACATCCAGGACGGCGATCTGGAGATCATCTCGGCGCCGATCGATCTGCTCGGGCTCAACTACTACAGCCGCAGCGCCATCGCCGCCGCCGAGGGCGAGCCCCACGACCCGGCGAGCCACTCGCCGTGGATCGGCAGCGAGCGGGTGCGTCACATCAGCCGCGGCCTGCCCGTCACCGACATGGGCTGGGAGATCGACCCGGACGGCCTGCGCCAGCAGCTCCTCGACGTGCACGCGGTCGCGGGCGACCTGCCGCTCTACGTCACCGAGAACGGCGCGGCCTACCCCGACAAGCCCGGCCCGGACGGCGTCGACGACCCCGAGCGGGTCGCCTACCTCGACGCCCACCTGCGCGCGTGCCACTCGGCGATCTCCGCCGGCGTCCCGCTCAAGGGGTACTTCGCCTGGTCGCTGCTCGACAACTTCGAGTGGGCGCACGGCTACGCGAAGCGGTTCGGGCTGACCTATGTGGACTACCCGACCCAGACCCGCATCCCCAAGACCAGTTCCCACTGGTACGGGCAGGTAGCGCGAAATAACGCCGTCCCGACCGCCTGAGTTGCCCCTGGCGGTTAGCCTCGGCCACGTGGCCGAACCCGTCATCATCAGCGCACCCGTCGTCGCCGTCACGGTCTACCCCGACCGCGCCCGGATCACCCGGCGCGGTCGGGTCGACCTGTCCACGGGCGAACACCGGGTCGTCTTCGACGACCTCCCGTTGCAGCTCGTCACCGACTCGGTGCGCGTCGCGGGCACCGGCCCGGCGACCGTGCTGGGCGTGGACGTCGCCCGCCGCTACCGGCCCCGCACCACGGACGAGGCGGCCGAGCGGCTCGAGGAGCAGCTCCGGGGCGCCCGGGCCGAGCTGGCGGCCGTCGTCGACGACGAGGCGGTGGCGGGGGAGCGGCTGGAGTTCCTGACCCGGCTGGGCCGCAGCGCCACCGGCGCGTTCGCCCGCGCGCTGGCCGCCGGCGACCGGGAGCCGGCCGCCGCCGTCGAGCTGGGCGGCGCGCTCGCCGATCAGCAGACACAGGTCCGGCAGGAGCGCCGGGAGCTGGCCGAGCGGAAGACCCGGCTGGAGGAGCAGATCGCCGCGTACGTGCGCGGTCTGGAGGCGCGGCGGCGCCAGCGCGATCCCGACCGGCAGTCGGCCAGCGTCGCGCTGGAGGTCACGGCGGACGCGACCGTCACGCTGGAGCTGTCTTACCTGGTGGACGGGGCGGGCTGGCACAGCGCGTACGACGTGCGGCTCACCGACAACACCCTCAAGGTCACCTGGTTCGGGGTGATCACCCAGCGCACCGGCGAGGACTGGCCCGAGTGCGATCTGCGGCTGTCGACCGCCCGCCCGTCCGGTGAGGTGATCGTCCCCGAGCTGCAGCCGTGGTACCTGGACCGGGTGCGCCCCCTGCCGCCGCCGATGCCGCTCGCCATGGCCCGGTCGATGGCGCCGGGCGGTCCGCCGATGCCGGCGCCCGCGGCGGCGCCGATGCAGGCCTACGCCGCGGCCGTGGACGCAGAGATGGCCGCCCCGATCACCGGGCTCTCCGCCGCCGTCGAGCAGGGCGTGACGGCCGCCACGTACCAGCCCGCGCGGCCGGTGGCCGTGCCCGCCGACGGTGGGGCGCACCGGGCCACGGTCGCCGTGGTGGACCTGGACGCGGTCCTCGACTATCTGACGGCCCCCGTGCGGGGCGCGGAGGCGCACCTGCGGGCGGTCGTGACGAACACGTCGGCCCACACGCTGCTGCCCGGGCTCGCCGCGGTGTTCCACGGCGGCGACTTCATCGGCAGCACGGCGCTGTCGACCTGGGCGCCGGGCGAGGAGGTCGAGCTGGCCCTGGGCGTGGACGACCGGCTGCGGGTGGAACGGGAGCTCGTGCGGCGGACGTCGAGCAAGGCGGTGCTCGGCTCGAGCCGCCGGCTGGAGACCGAGCACCGGATCACCATCCGCAACCACACGCCCCGGGCCGCCCGGGTGACGGTGCTCGACCAGATCCCCGTGTCGAAGGATCCGGACATCACGGTCAAGGAGGCGCGGGTCGAGCCCGCCCCGTCGGAGCGCGGCGACCTGGGCGTACTCACCTGGGTTTTGGATCTTGAACCGGGCGCGGCGCGCGAGATCCTGCTCGGGATCCGGGTCGAGCTGGGCCGCGGCGTGGAGGTCGTCGGCTGGCGCGAGTGAACCTTTGTCGCCGTCGAAACGTCTTAACGGTTAGCCAAACCTTTGGCCGGGGTATGCCGAATAGCTCGTGAGGCCCGTCACGGTAAGCGGCGCCATGCGCAGCGCTCGTCACCCGAATGTGACGCAGCCTACGTCTGGAACGGAATCATCGGGCCTTTGACTCTGTTGTGTCAGGGGCACAGCCCAAGGGCACAACCCAATGGGTGCGTCGACGGGGAGGGACCCGAGCGTGGCGAAGACAACGGTACTACGGACCAGCGAAGTTGCCGAGGAGCGCGACCTGGTTGGTGTCTACCTGCACGAGATCTCGAAGACGCCGCTGCTCGACGCCGAAGAGGAGGTCGCACTCTCCAAGGCGATCGAGGCGGGTCTGTTCGCTGAGTACCTGCTGGAAGAGGACATGGTCCCGGCAGGTGCCACCGAGGCCGAGATGCGGCGTCTGGTCGTCGAGGGCGCCGAGGCGAAGGATGTGTTCATCCGGGCCAACCTGCGCCTGGTCGTCTCCATCGCGCGCCGGTACGTGCGCTCCGGCATGCCGATGCTCGACCTGATCCAGGAGGGCAACACCGGCCTCGTCCGCGCCGTGGAGAAGTTCGACTACGTCCGCGGCTACAAGTTCTCGACGTACGCGACGTGGTGGATCCGCCAGGCGATCAGCCGGGCCATCGCCCAGCAGGAGCGCACCGTCCGGCTGCCCGTCCACCTCGTGGAGGACGTCAACCGGATGCGCAACGTCGCCCGGCAGTACACCCGCGAGCACGGCGCCGAGCCGGAGCCGGAGCAGCTGGCCCAGGCGATGGGCGTGCCGCTGGAGCGGGTCACCGAGCTCAAGCGCTGGTCGCAGGACACCGTCTCGCTGGACACCCCGGTCGGCGACGACGGCGACACCAACCTGGGCGACCTCGTCTCCGACGCCGACGCCCCGTCGCCGGAGGAGCTGGTGCTGGCCGCCATGGAGCGCCAGCGCATCGAGGGTCTGCTCAACCACCTCGACGACCGCTCGGCGGGCATCATGCGGGCCCGCTACGGCCTGGAGGACGGCCGCGAGCACTCGCTGACCGAGGTCGCCTCCCGGTTCTCACTCTCCCGCGAGCGGATCCGCCAGCTGGAGATCCAGGCGCTCGGGCGCCTGCGCGAGCTGGCCCGCTCCGAGGGCCTGCGCGCCGCTTAATCTGTCAACGTGAAAGGGCCAGCTCCGCATGGAGCCGGCCCTTTCACGTATGTCCTGGTCAGTCCGGGTCGCCGCAGACGCGCCAGGTGTCACCCTCCTGGACCATCGGGATGATGTGGGTCACGGAGGTGCCGTCCGTCTCGGTCCACCGGACCGTCACGTTGCCGTCGACCAGGCCGTTGCGGTTGGCGACGTTGAACCCGGTCACCGTGTAGTCGCTGACGGGGCGCGCGCTCACCGCCGACACGAACTCGGCCTGGCTGAAGTGGCCGCGGGTGCGTTGGCACAGGCGCCCGTACGCCGTCTCGTAGTTGCGCGCCTTGAGGTCGTCCAGGTAGCCCGTGGCGGCGTCGCGCATCGGCTGGGTGGCGTCGTCGACGGCGCGGACGATGAAGTAGATCCCGGTGCCGATCGCGCCGCCGCACAGCACCACGACGGCGACGATCGCGATGATCACGATCTTGAGGGTGCTGCGCTTCTTCTTCGGCTGGGGCTGGTTCGGATCCCAGACCGGCTGCGGCGGATACGGCGGAGGCGACGACATGCGCCGAACCATAGCGGCCCGGCGCATGTCGTCGCTGCCGTTATGCGACTCGGGCGTATCCGTACGGCGACATCATGTCGACTGGGGCGATCTTGACGACCTCCCCGAACGTCGGCGCGTGGATCACCTTCCCGCTGCCCACGTAGATCGCCACGTGGCCCAGGCCGGAGTAGAAGACCAGGTCTCCCGGCTTGAGCTGGCTGCGGCCGATCTTCGGAAGCTGGTTGTACTGCATGGCGGCGTTGTGCGGCAGGGAGTAGCCCGCGGCCCGCCAGGCCGCCATGGTGAGGCCGGAGCAGTCGTACCCGCCGGGGCCGTCGGCCCCCCACGAGTACGGCGTGCCGAGCGCGGCGTAGGCGAAGCGCACCGCCACGCCCGCCTTGCCCGACACGTTGGGCGCCCTGACGTTGGCGTTGGAGCTGGTCTCCTGCGCGGACCCGTACGCCTGGCGGCGCAGGTCGTTGAGGTGTTCCAGCTCCCTGGTGATGTCCTTGCGCTTGGCGGCGAGGTCATCGACCGTCTTCTGCTGGCTCTTGGCCAGCGCGGCGATCGCGGCCGCCCGGTCCGAGTGGTCCTTGCGGGCCGCCCGGTACGCGTCGATCTCCCGCTGGTTGGCCGAGGCCAGGCGGTCGATGGTGGTGAGCCGGTCCACGGCTGTCGCGGCCGACCCGCTCTGGAGCACCGAGCTCATCGCCGCGAAGTCGCCGCCCTTGTACGCGCGCACCGCGATGGCGGTGACCCGCTCCTGGGCGGCGTCGAGCTGTTTCTGCAGCGGCCCCAGGCTCTGCTCGAGCGCCGCCGCTTCGGCCCTGGTCCTCTTCAGATCCTCGCGGGCCTTGTTGAACTGCTCGACGACCTTCTCGAGCTTGGCCGACTTGGTGGTGATCTGTTCCTGCAGATCCTCGACGGATGGCGTGGCGTGCGCGGCGCTGGGCGCGATGAACACGCCCGCGACCGCGGCCGCGACCAGCACCGGTCGCAGCACGCGAGCCACCCGCAGCAGCCTGCGGGCTGGTGGCACGGGGGAACTCCTTCTCCCAGACCGCCTACCGAGTTAGCTGACGGGTTCGGGCGGGAAGGATGTCGCCCTACCGTCCGCGGGCGGACGGATTCACCCCAGGGACCGCGCCGTCGAGGTGACGGTCGGTGATCCGGGCCACGGGTGGCGCCGGGTGGGTCCCCGGTTCGGCGCCCCGCCACACACGCGACCCGGGGGAATGGGCCGTGAGCAGCGGCTTGCCGATTCGGCGGTGCCCGATCGGGCCACCCGGGGGTGGGCGGCTGAGGCCGGCCAGGCCTAGCCACCGTACGTGAGGCGGAACGGATCTGGTAGGCCAAGATGTCGCGCTTATGGGCTACCAGGGCTTATGGGGCTGAATTTGCAGCTGACGGTCTGTGACGATAGCGCGACGCCAGTTTCCTTAACCCCGATTAAAAGTAGCCAGGTGGCAACTTGCCATCTTCCCCAAACGCCCCAGGTGACCGCACAATCTCAGATAGGGCCCCAACGATCGGTGGGCTGCCGGCACCGGACGATTTCCCGCACACGACCACCACATGCACAAAAAGTAAGGCGGCGCTCGGCTGCCACCGAACGCCGCCACTCCTGCACAACCCGCGTGAACGAGTTGTAGGAGAACGACATGAAGCTTACTCATGCCGGCGACCGCCACACCAGCCCCGAATGCCCCGGCGGGCACGAGAACGCGTTCGCGCCCCGGCCCGGGATCCTCGTCACCGAGACCTGCCTGCGGGTGCGGGGCGTCTGCCACCCGGTGAGCGACCTGGCGGGCCTGTCCGCCTCGCGGGGTCGCAGCCGCCCCTCCGCGCAGGCGCTGTCCATCGCGGCAGCGTGCGTCGCGGTCATCGGCGTCGCGGCCGGGATGGGCGCGAACAGCATCGTCGGCAGCGGCGCCATCGGTGCCGTGACCATGTGCGCGGTCGCCGGTCTCGGCGGCGGCGCGTCGTACAGCTGGCGCACCCGACCGCACGAGCTGTGGGTGCGCTGCCGGGGGAACTGGGTGCTCCTGTACGCCAGCCGTGACGCGGTGGCGTTCGGCAAGGTCAAGCGGGTGGTCTTCCGGCTTCTGGGCCGGCTGGGGCCCGCCACGTACTGAACTCCGGGGGGAGACCGGGGGTGGCGGGCCCACGCCGCCCCCGGTGCCCGGACCGGTCAGTCCAGGCCGTCGAGGACGCGCTCGATGAGCCTGCGGGAGTCGGTGACGCTCAACGACTCCTGCTCCAGGCGCTGCATGATCGTCCAGTACTTGCCGATCTCCTCCTGGTCGTCGGTCAGGACGCGGTCGGTCGCGCCGTGTTCCATGTAGACGACGTCGGCGTCGGCGGTCTCGTCGAACTGCAGGATCGTGAAGCCGCCGTGGACCATGCCCGGGTGCGCGCCGACCCGCCACGGCAGGATCGTTATCTCGACGTTGGCCCGCTCGCCGAGGGCGAGCAGGTGGCGGAGCTGCTCGCGCATCGTCTCGGTGCCGCCGACCGGCCGGTGCAGGGCGGCCTCGTCGATGATCGCCGTGACGAGCGGCGGCGCGTGGCGTTCCAACGTGTCCTGCTGGCGGGTCAGCCGCACGTCCATCCGGGTCTGGAAGCTCGCCTCGGTGGGGGCGGGCACCGCGCAGTCGCGCAGGAGCGCCGCGGCGTACGCCTCGGTCTGGAGCAGGCCCGGCACGAGCAGCGGGTGGAAGTGGCGCAGCTTCGTCGCCTCGGCCTCGAACCCGATGAGCATGCGCTGCTGGGCACTGACCTCGTCCGCCTTGATGGCCGACCACCAGCTGCGCTTGCGCGACAGCCGGGCGAACTCCTCCAGCTTGCGGATGCGTGCGGGGTTGGTGATCTCGTACATCTCCAGGAGCGCGCGGAGGTCCGTGATGCTCAGCCCGACGATGCCCGCCTCGATGCGGATGACCTTCGAGGTTGACCAGGCCAGCTCCTCAGCGACCTGCTCCTGGGTGAAGCCCACGGCTTCCCGGGCGGCCCGGAGTTCGGATCGCAGCCGCCGACGCGGAATCGTCGGTCCCTGGGACAAGTCCCGTCAACCTCCAACGGACACCGATCGTCGCCACCGTGGAACACGCCGGAACGCAACACAAGCGGCCCCTACTGGCGAGCCCTGCATGATCCTGGCAACATGCCACGTGGCAAATTGCAAGCCTACCACCGCGCGCGTCATGAGCTGTGCTCGCAAACGCGGTGTAATCCTTATACAAAGGACATAACGAGGAGCACCGATGCCACTCGTCTCGAGTGACAGCGCCGCCGCGCGCGCCATCGCCCCGTCCTGGGTCCGCAGCACGCGTTGCCATACCGCGAACTGCTGCGTCGAAGTGAGCCTCACCGACCCGGACCGGGTGCTCCTGCGCAGCAGCGTCGCTCCCGAACGAGGGGTGCTGAGCTTCTCGCCGGACAGCTGGTCAGCCTTCCTGGCCGCCGTCCGCGAGGGCGACTTCGACCGCTGACGGGTCTGCCGCCATGTGGCGATGCCGCCACATGCGCACATCTCGAGATCGCGCCGCGCGGCCCGCTCGCCGGATGTGCACTCCCGGTGAGGTCGAGCCTCGCTTGCCCCATACGGGCGCGATCGGCGAGGCGGAGCCCGACCGAACGGGCATGGAGTGCGCATACGCGCGCATCTGCCGGGTGGGTCAGGGGCGGGTGCCGATGTGGACGGTGCGGGCCTCCAGGCGGTAGATGTCCTCGCGGTGGCCCAGCCAGGCGCGGTCGTGGGGGTCGAGGAGGCGGGTCCAGGCCGCGTCGTCCTCGGTCGTCAGCGAGCGGACCTGGCGGGCGTTGCCCACGCGCATCGCGAGCCAGGCCAGGACGCGCTTCTTGCGGTCGGCTGACAGCGGGGCGCGGTGCTCGATGACGAGGCTGATCGTGTCCACCAGGCCGAGGCCGGCCCGGTGGAGCACCTCCGTCCAGCCGTACGGGAGCGGCTTGGCGCCCGGGGTCTCGGTGCGCACCTTCGAGTAGAAGGGGCCTTGGGCCGCCTCCAGTCGGGCCTCCAGACCGGGTGCGCCGATCTCCAGCTCGTACGGCAGGTGGCGGGGCATGAGGCCCGACTCGTAGAGGGCCAGTCGGCCGCCCGTGGGCAGCAGGCCGGCGAGCGTGTCCACGGTGCCCTGCTGGTCGCCGAGGTGGTGCACCAACGCGGACGCCCAGACGAGGTCGGGTGCGCCCCCGAGGGCGGCGCGCAGAGCCTCGGGGCCGTCCTCGACCGAGCCGCGGGCGAACACCAGTCGGGCGTGCCGCCGCGGCAGGTGGATGGCGACGTGGCGGCGGGCCGCGTCGAGTACGTGATCGGCGACGTCGAGGGCCACGACCGTCGCGGTCGGCGGCAGGGCGGCGGCCGTGGCCAGCTCCATGCCGGCGCCGCCACAGCCGACGTCGGCCACCAGGTGCGGCAGGGGACCGGCCGCGAGGAGACGCCTGGTTACGGCTTCATACCAACCCGCATCGTCCTGAGCAGCGTTGACCAGGTGATCGGGGTCCGAATGACAATGAGAGTGGTCGTCGCCGTGTCCATGATGGGCATGGGGCACGCGGGAACCCCCGATCGTCGCTGCTAAGCGGACCTCAGGGCTTCCATGATGACGAATGGGTAACGCGAATGCCAACGTCGTTCATCGATTAGTTGGTCCGCGCTCGGGGGTCGGACCGACGCTCTCGGCGTGGGCCAGCAGCGCGAGCGTCCGCCGCGCGGACGAGGGCCGGGCGGGGCCAGCGCCGTGGGACGGGACGGGCTCGACCGGGCGACGCACCGTGACCTCGACGACGAGGCCGCGCGTGGCCACCACGCGGCGCACCGAGTCCAGCAGCGACTCCTCGCCGACGAACGCGGCGACCGTGGTGGGCGTGCCGTCCGCCAGCCGGAACGTCAGCGACACCGGCCGCACCGGCACCCGGGCGTCGGCGGCGGCCTGGAAGACGGCCGGGTGGAACCGTCCGCCGACGCGGCCGCACCACGTGCTGCCCTCGGGGAAGGCCAGCACGCTGTGCCCGGACCGCAGGGCGGTGGCGACGTCGGCGACGGTGCGCGGCAGGCTGCGCAGGCGCGTACGGTCGATGAAGATCGTGCCGACGCGGGCCGCGAGCGCGCCGACCAGCGGCCAGCCGCGGACGTCGCTCTTGGCCACGACCCGCATGGTCCCCACCGCGAGCAGGGCCGGGATGTCCAACCAGGACACATGGTTGGCCACCACCAGCGCCGGGGTCGCGCCGAGCGGAGCGCCGCCCACGTGCCCGCGCACCCCGGCGGCGCGCAGCAGCGCCCGGAACCAGCCGCGCACCGCCGCCCGGCG
>NZ_BAAALT010000260.1:0-20312 GCF_039528515.1 Luedemannella flava | reverse complement strand
CCCACGGCCGCGTACTGGTGCGGCAGCAGGTCGGCGGCCTTCGCCGACCAGGGCAGCAGCTCGCAGTCGAGCAGCAGCCACCCGGTGTCCAGCTCGTCGAACAGGCCGGCCTTGTCGGCCGCGTCGCGCACCCGCGACACCAGCTCGCCGGTGAGCGGGGGCGCGAAGAACGACCGCCCGGTCCGGGTGTAGACCGCGCCGAGGTCCGCGTCGCCGAACCGTTCCGGGGACGACGACAGCGAGCGGCGCACGAGCACCACCGCCCGCGAGCCCATGTGCTTCTCCTCGCAGATCACCTCCGCGACGCCGGCGTCCCGGTAGAACTCGAACGCCGAAGCCGGGTGTTCCAGCAGGTCGGGCAGGCTCGACGTGGCGCACGGGGACATGGTCGGCGGCAGGTACGGCAGCCAGCGCGGCTCCAGCGCGAACCGGCTCATCACCTCCAGCGCCCCGGCCGCCTGCTCCTCGCGCACGGTGACGCGACCCAGGTAGGCCGTCTCGACACCGCGCGTGCCCAGCACGTCCTCAAGGTCGAGCACGTCGGACTCGGCCCGCGGGGCGGGCAGCAGCGGCCGGGTCGGCTCGTAGTGCACGCGTTCGGCCGGCACGGAGACGATCTCGCGCTCCGGGTAGCGCAGCGCCGTGAGCTTGCCGCCGAACACGCACCCGGTGTCCAGGCACATGGTGTTGTTGACCCATTCGACCTCGGGCGTGGGCGTGTGTCCATACAGGACCATCGCGGCGCCCCGGTAGTCGCGCGCCCACGGGTAGCGCACGGGCAGGCCGTACTCGTCGGTCTCCCCCGTCGTGTCGCCGTAGAGGGCGAAGCTGCGCACCCGGCCCGACGCCCGCCCGTGGTAGGCCTCCTTGAGGCCCGCGTGCGCGACGACGAGCCGCCCGCCGTCGAGCACGTAGTGCGCGACGAGGTCACGGCAGAACGACTCCGCGGAAGCGACGAACTCCGGGGGCTCCGCGGCGAGCTGCGACAGGGTCTCCGCCAGGCCGTGGGCGACCTTCACGTTGCGGCCGGACAGCGCCCGTACCAGCTTGTTCTCGTGGTTGCCCGAGACGGCGAGCGCGTGGCCCGCGGACACCATGCCCATCACCAGCCGCAGCACACCGGGCGAGTCGGGGCCGCGGTCGACGAGGTCGCCGACGAACACGGCGGTCCGGCCGGCGGGCGGCACGGCGTCCACGGGACGACCGAGATCGTCCCGGACGAGGCCGTAGCCGAGCTGCGACAGGAGCGTCTCCAGCTCGGCCCGGCAGCCGTGCACGTCGCCGATCACGTCGAACGGGCCGGTGACGTGCCGCAGGTCGTTACGCAGAGGCTCGCGCGAGATCGTCACCGCGTCGATCTCCTCGACGCCCTGCAGGACGTGCACCTTCCGGAAGCCCTCGCGGGACAGGCCGCGCAGCGAGCGGCGCAGCTGGTCGCGCTGGCGGCGGATCACGTGCGCGCCGAAGGACCGGTCGGGGCGGGCGGCGTTGCGGGCCACGGCGACCGACTCGGGCACGTCGAGCACGATGGCCACGGGCAGCACGTCGTGCGCCCTGGCCACCTCGACCAGCTTGCGCCGCGCCTCGGGCTGCACGTTGGTGGCGTCCACGACGGTGAGCCGGCCGGCGGCCAGCCGCTTGCCGGCGATGTGGTGCAGCACGTCGAACGCGTCGGAGCTGGCCGACTGGTCGTTCTCGTCGTCGGCGACGAGGCCCCGGCAGAAGTCGCTGGAGATGGTCTCGAACCGCCCGAAATGCCGGGCCGCAAAGGTCGACTTGCCAGATCCGGAGACGCCGACGAGCACCACGAGAGACACGGCGGGGATCTTCATGCCGATGCCTCGCTTCGCGAGACCTCGGCAGGTGCACTGAGCCAGATGATTCGCTCACGTCGTGCGCTCATGCGGTTGCCTCCGATCGGGTGAAGACGGCCATCTGGGTCGGCGGGCCCACCTCGGCGTCGTCGTCGCCGATGGGCAGGTAGGACACGGTGTAGGCGTAGTTTCGGGCCACGGTGTCGGCCCAGTCGCGGAACTGCGCCCGGGTCCACTCGAACCGGTGGTCGCGGTGCCGCGTGGCGCCGGCCGGCAGGTCGGGCCACCGCACGTTGTACTCGACGTTCGGCGTGGTAACGACCACCGTGCCCGGCTTGGCGTAGCCGAACACCGAGCGTTCCAGCGCGGGCAGCCGGGGCGGGTCGAGGTGCTCGATGACCTCCATGAGCACGGCCGCGTCGAACCCCGCGTTGCGGGCGTCGCGGTAGGTCACCGACGACTGCCGCAGCTCGACCCGGTCGCGGCGCCGCTCGGCGGTCCGGTCCAGCCGCAGCCGCACCGCGGCCGCCTCGAGCGCGCGGTGCGACACGTCGACCCCGACGACCCGGTCGAACGCCGGGTCGTCGAGCAGGGCCTTGACCAGTGCTCCCTCTCCGCACCCCAGGTCCAGCACCGTCGTGGCCCGGGCCGTCCGCAATGCGTCGAGTACGCCGTCCCGGCGCGCCTGCGCGAGCGGAACGCGCCGCTGCGGGGGCGCCTCGCCGTCGCCCGGCACGGCGTTGTCCAGCGCCTCGGGCTCGGTGTCGTCGACGTCGGCGAGCCGGGCGACCGCCGACGCGACCAGGGGCCGCTGGTGGGCCAGGTACCGCCGGGTGATCAGGTCGCGCTCGGGATGCCCGGCGAGCCACCCGTCGCCGGCGCGCACCAGCTTGTCGACCTCCTCGGGGCTGACCCAGTAGTGCTTCGCGTCGTCGAGGACGGGCAGCAGGACGTACAGGTGGTTGAGGGCGTCGGCGACGCGGACCCGGCCGGTCAGGCGCAGGTCGACGTAGCGGGAGTCGCCCCACTCCGGGACGGTCGGGTCCAGCGGCACGGTGGTGGCGGACACGGTCCACCCGAGCGGCGCGAACAGGCGCTCGGCGACGGCGGCCCCGCCCCGGCACGGCAGCGCCGGCACGTGGATCTCCAGCGGCAGGGCGCGCTCGGCCAGCCCGGGGCGGGAGTCGCAGCGGCCGGCCATCGCGGTCCGGAACACCCGGCCGAGCGCCACGGCGAGCAGCGACGAGGCGGCGTACGGGCGGTCGTTGACGTACTGCGCGAGGGCGAAGCCGTCCGACCGGCCCTTGCCGCGCACGAGCGCGACCGGGTCGACCTCCAGCAGCAGCGCGACCGTGCACCGCTTGTCGGCCGCTTCGGGGTAGAAAACGTGCGCCTGACCGGAGGACACGCCGAACGTCTGCACGCGGCCCGGGTGCTTGTGCAGCAGGTGGCCCAGGTCGGTCGCGTCGGCATCTGTCGAGGTCAGGGTGATCAGCACCGCGACAGTGTGCCGGACGGGCGCGCCGCGCCGCGACCGAGTTCGGTCGGTGGTGTAGAACGGATGCGCACCCTGTTGATCCACATGGGAGGTCCCGTTGCCCCTCGACCTTTCGTCCCTTCGCGCCACTTTTCAGGGGACCCTCGTCACGCCGTACGACCCGTCGTACGAGGGGGCACGGGTGCTGTTCAACAACCGGATCCGCACCCGCCCGGCGGTGATCGCGAAGTGCGCTGACGCGGGTGACGTGGTCGCCGCCGTCCGGTTCGCCCGGGATGCCGGCCTCCCGGTGGCCGTGCGCGGCGGCGGGCACCACGCGTCGGGCTTCTCGCTGGTCGAGGGCGGCCTGGTCATCGACACGGGCAACCTGAAGGACATCGCGTTCGACCCGGGCAACGCCACGGTCGTCGCGGGCGCCGGCTGCGGCTGGCGCGAGCTGGACCAGGTGACCTATGTGGACCACACGACGCCCGACGGACACGGGCTGGCCGGTCCGGGCGGCGAGTGCCCCACGGTCCGCAACGCCGGCTACAGCCTGGGCGGCGGGTACGGCTTCCTGTCCCGCACGTACGGCCTGGGCTGCGACCACATCCTCGGCGCGCAGCTGGTGACCGCGGACGGGGAGGTGCTCAACGTGACCGGGGACGAACACCCCGACCTGCTGTGGGCGCTGCGCGGCGCGGGCGGCGCCGGCTTCGGCGTCGTCACCCACCTGGCCTACCGCCTGGACCCGGTGCCGAGGACGGTGCTCGGCGGGGTGATGGCATGGTCGCTGGACGACGCCGAGGAGGCGTTGCGGGCCTACCGCGACCTGTACGTGGGCCGCGACGAGGACCGCCTGTCGATCTACCTGGCGATCGCCACCGACCCGTACCCGGACGGCGAGCCGCTGCTCATGGCGTACGGGATGTATGTGGGTCCGGTCGAGGACGGCGAGCAGGAGCTGGCCCCGCTACGCGCGGTCGGCACGCCGGTGTTCGACGCGTTCGGCCCGACGTCGTACACCGACCTGCAGCACGCCCTGGGCGCCGAGATCGTCTACGGCCTGCAGCTCAAGTGGCGCGGCGGCTACTTCCGCGACGGCGGCTTCTCCGACGAGGCCTTCGCGATCATCGTGGACGCGGCGCGGCGCGCCCCCTCCGGGTACTCGATGCTGAGGTTCGACCTGCTCGGCGGGGGCGCGATCGGCGCCGTCGCGCCCGACGCCACCGCGTTCGTGCACCGCTCGCGCCTGTTCAACATCTCGATCATCGCCCAGTGGGTCCGCGACGACGAGGCCGAGGCGAACCTGCGCTGGACCGACGACCTGCAGGACGCCCTGGCGCCGCACCTGAACGGCGAGGTCTACCAGAACTACGCCGACGCCGACCGCGCGGACTGGGCGCAGGCCTACTACGGCGCCACCTACGCGCGCCTACAGACCATCAAGCAGCGGTACGACCCGACGGACTTCTTCCACCACCCCCAGAGCATCCGCCTGCCCGGATAGAGCCCCCGTGTCGATCGCGTCCCCGGCCCGGCGGGAGATCCGTCGGTGGATCCCGCTCGGGCTCGTCTTCGTCACGGTCGGGCTGTCGACGGCCATGGCGATGCCGTACCTGACGCTGTTCCTCGACGACGCCGTGCATGCCAGCGCGGTCCAGGCCGCCGTGCTGCTCGCGGCCGCGCCGGTCGCCTCGGTCGTCGCGTCGGCGGTCCTGGGCCGGCTCTCCGACCGCCTGCCGAGCCGGCGCGGGCTGCTCCTCGGCACCGCGCTGGCGGGCTGCGCGGGCAGCGCGCTCACCGCCGTGGTGCGCGACTACTGGGTCTTCCTCATCATCACGGTCACGTTGACCGCCTGCGCGCAGGCGGTGTTCCCGCAGACCTTCGCGTACGCGCGGGAGGCGCTGGAGGGGTCCGACCGCGCCGCGATGACGATGAGCACGCTGCGCACCCTGTTCTCGGCCGCCTGGGTCGCCGGCCCGCCGCTGGCGTCGATCCTGCTCACCGCCGGCGGCTTCACCCTGACCTACGCCATCGCGGCGGCGATGTACGCCCTCGCGGCGCTCGTCGTGTTCCTGGCGTTCCGCCAGCGGCGCCCGACGGCGGTCGAGGACGACGCCGCCGACGCGGCCGGGGCCGACGCGCCGCGCCCGATCATCTGGCTCACCGTGGCCATGTTCGTCCTGGTCTGGGCCGCCGCGTACCTCGCCGTCCAGGCGCTGCCGCCGTTCATCACGAGCGACCTCGGGTCGATCGGCACCGCCGGCCTGCTGCTCGGGCTCTGCGCCGGGCTGGAGATCCCGCTCATGCTGGGCTTCGGCATGCTCGCCACCCGCATGCCGATCCACCGGCTCCTCGTGATCGGCGCCGCCTGCGGGCTCGGGTACATGGCGCTCGCCTCGTTCGCCACGTCGCTGTGGCCGCTGGTGGTGGGGCAACTGCTGAACGCGACGGCGATCGCCACGATGAGCGGCCTCGGCATCACGTACATGCAGGACATGCTGCCCCGCGACAGGGGCCGCAGCTCCACGCTGTACTCCAACGCCATTCCGATGGGCGCCCTCCTGGCCGGCCCGATCCTCGGCGCCGCCCAACAGACCGGCTACCGCCTGCCGTTCGCCCTCGGCGCCGTCCTCTACGCAGGAGCCCTCGTACTACTGCTCCTGACCCGGGACACCCGCCCAGCAACCCGAACCTCATGATTTAGAAACAGCGGTCGCCCGCGACACGACGGCCGCGTGAAACTCGGCCGCCGCCGAGGCGACGGCTGTCGCCACTGCGATACCGGGCTCGTCAAACGTGGCGACTTCGATCGTGATCGTCACCATCCCGGCATCGATCACGATCGCGGGGAACTCACCACCGATCACCCGACGTCCGCTGACGTCCCCAAGGTGAGCTCAACAGCCAGTCCAGACCCATCAGCCCGCACCAGCGGTTCGGCATCTCCCGGCATGACTACCCGACCTCCCGCTCGCCTCGCGGACGCCCGGACGTAGGCCGGTTACGAGCGGCGGGTCAGGCGGATGACCGGTAGCTGGCGGTCGGTCTTTCGCTGGTACTGGGCGAATCGGGGCGCGGTGGTGGTGATCTCCTGCCAGGCCTGTTCGCGGTCCGCCCCGTGCAGGTGTTCGGCGGTCACCTCGATGGTGTCGCCGTCGACGTCGATGCGGGCCCGGTCGGGGTGGGCGGCGAGGTTGTAGTACCAGGCCGGGTTGTCCACGGCCCCGTTCGCCGAGGCGACGACGAGCCAACTGCCGTCCGGGCCGGGGAACCAGCTGAGCGGGTTGGCCCGCTCGACGCCGCTGCGGCGGCCGACGGTCGTGAGGACGAGGGTGTTGAGGCCCATCATCATCCGGCCGCCCGACCGGCGGACGCGCCTGGTCATCAGCGAGTTCACCCAGCGCATGAGCCGGCCGTTGGGCTGTCGGTTGCCGCGGGTTCCCCGGCGGGCGTCGAAGGTCATGGGATCACCATCAATCCGGTCGCGGGTGAGCACACGATCCATCATGCTGCCAGGGTGATCGTCGTTCAGCGGGTACGGGTGCGGTGGGACTCGGACAGCCGGGGCGCACCGGCCGCCAACGCGCGCCGCGGGCTGCCCGAACGGCATCCGCTGCCGTCCCCGTTGCCCGACGCCGACATCGTGGTCCACGACATTCTCGCGGACGTGGGCACCGGCTACCGGCCGGATGCCCGGACCCTCGTCGGCGCAAAGGCCGCTGAGCAGGCCTCGCTGCGCCTGGCGCTCGTCGATGACCAGCTTGTCGTCCACCGCCTGCCGGGCTGGGCGTCGTATCCGGCACGCCCCCGCCACCCCAGACGCCTGTTCGCGTTGCTGCCGGGACAGATCGGGCGCTATCGCGCCAACTTCCGGTTCACCGGCTGCCAGTGCGCGGCGCGGTGGTGGTACGAGCAGTGGACGGTCCACGTCGCGCGCGGGCCCGACGGGTTCGCCGCCCCGGCGGTCGACCACGACGTCGACGACCGGGTCCACCTGTACGGCGGGCGCGGACGACCGTGATGGCGTACCGTCGCCGCCGTGTATTTCGTGTACCGGTCGCACTATGAGGGGCCGCTGAGCAAGGTTGTCCGCCGGTTGCCCGACGCCACGGTGCTGGACTGGTTCCGCCGGGGCTGGCGCTGCGACGACCCGGAGAGCTGGGTGGAGTCGGAGCTCGGCACGGACGTCTACGGCCTGGACTCCATCTTCGAGGCGGTCGAGGAGGAGGGCCTCCGAAAGCCCCGGACCGTCGGCGAGCTGCGAAACCAGCTCCATGAGCACCTGTACGTCGAGGGCGACGAGGACTGCATCCGCCTCGACGAGCACAGCCTGCGCGTCCGCACGGACGACGACGAGGTCGCGCTGGCGTACTTCTTCTTCGACGACGAGACCGTGCGCGCCGCGCCGGACCGCCTGGCGTACCTGCTGCAGGAGTGGCCGCTGCCGGAGGACGTCGGGCCGGCCGCGACCTTCACCCCGCAGGTGCCCGTGACGGAGATCGGCCCGGCCGGGACGGCCGACGCCACCACGTACGCGGTGTTCCTGACCTTCTACGACGGCGACAGCCTCGCCCAGTGGCGGCCCGCCGCGTTCCCCGGTGTGGATCTCGCAGGGCTACCCGCACACCTGCGCGCCCTGACTCCCGGGCCCGAATGGCTTCCCGAGCTGCAGGTGCTGCGCGCGCTCGTCGCGCCGGAGGACGACGCCATCGCGCCCGCGTTGGAGCGCTGCAACCGGTGGCCCGGCTTCAACCTGAACTGGGAGCCGTGGTCGGACATGCCGGACGCGCACGCCGACGCACACCGCGGCGCCATGGATCAGCTGGCCATGGCGAAGTACGACGGCCTCCGGCGGCCGGAGACGTCCCTGCTGCGCGTGGGCGAGCACCTGGCGCAGCTGGCGATGCACTGCAGCGACTCGTTCGGGTACCAGCAATGGTTTCTCTTTGACAGCGTCTGGGCGGCCACCCACCCCGACCTGGCCCAGTCCCTGCTGCGCTACGCCGAGCACTGGGACCCGTTGAGTCGGGAACACGCCTCATAGGAGCGATGTCCGTCGATTGTGGATAGGTGCCGGCGGTCATGGGTGAGCCGAACCGGCGCGGCCCACGCACCGGGGAGGCCACCGCTCCGTTCCGTCCCGACGGTCAGCGGTCTTAGGGGAACCCAGCATGGTTCGAAAGCGCTCCACCCTGCCCAGGATCGGTCGCGTCCTCGCGGCCGGCACCGTTCTCGCGCTGTGTCTGACGCCCATCGTGGCCAGCGCCCGATCCTCGCCCACCACGCCGGCGGCGGCGCACGCCGCGCCCACCGACCGGCGGCCCACCTCGTCGTCCGCGCCTGTCAAGGGCCTGCGGATCGACGTGCCGCGGTCCACGGACCGGGGCAGCGTGGTCGTCACCGGCCGCACCTACGCCAGGGCGACCGTGCAGATCACCGGCGGCATCCTGCCGGTGGTGGCCACCGCGGTGGCCGACGGCACGTTCCGCGCCGAGGTCCTGTTGCGGCCCAACGCCCTCAACACCCTCAAAGCCGTCTCGTACGTCGGGACGCGCCCGACCGCCTCGAAGACGTTCGCGGTGCGGCAGCGGCTGAACCGCCCGACGGGCAGGCTCACCGGCCGGGTCCTCGACGTGGCCTCGAAGGCGCCGGTCGCCGGGGCCTCGGTGCGCTACGGCAACCGCCGGGCGACGACCGACCCGGCGGGCCGGTTCACGCTGACCAGGCTTCCGGCGGGCGGGGTCGCGGCGACGGTACGGTCGGCCGGCCGGCTCTCCGGCCTCGCGGTCGGCGAGATCGCGAACGGCGCCGGGGAGGCCGGCGATGTACGGGTGCAGAAACTCGCCGCCCCGCAACGGGTCGGCCCGAACGGCGCCTCGTTCTCCGGGCCGGGCTGGCGGGTGGATATCCCCGCCGGCGCGCTGCGCGGACCACCGACGTCATGATCACGCCGTTGGTCTTCACCGGCGCCCAGGACGTGTACGGCGCGCCGTTCGTCGACATCTCCCCCACCGGGCTGCGGTTCGCCCGGCCGGCGACCATCACGATCGACCCGGCGGTCCTCGGCCTGCCGGTCGACGGCACGCAGGTCGTGGTCGTCGACCCGGACGTGCCGACCAGCACGACCGTGCCGGACCGGGTCGTCGACGGGAAGCTCGTCATCGGGCTGCGCGACGTGCGCGGCGCCCAGGTCCGGGCGCGCAGCATCACGCCGTTCGGCACGACGGCCGACTACTGCACCCCGTTCGCCTCGCCGGCCGGCGCGCTGGCCGCCGTGGCGTACCTGGGCGCCTGGCCAGCGGCGGCTTCTCCGGCAAGCCGATCCTGTTCCAGGCCGACGCCCGGCTGGACACGCTGCGCCGGGACGTGACCGACCTGTTCGACGACAACGACTCCGGCGACGACGACGGCATCCCGGACCGTCAGCCGTGGACCGGGGCGTCGTTACCGCTGGACAACTGCGCGACGACGCCCAACGCCGACCAGACGGACACGGACGGCGACGGCGTGGGCGACGCCTGCGACACCGACGACCCGGACCACCCCGGCGGTCGCCTGCCGCCGGGCGGCGACCGACCTGGCCCGGACGTCCACCAACAGCGACGAGGCGGGCGTGCACATCTTCCCGATCCGCTAGCGCCGAGTTATGTGCGGGCGCCCGCGTGCGCAGCTCATAGACTCGGCACGTGGTCGGATCCGTGGCGGAGCGGTACATCCGGTTGGGGCTGCGCCTCGACCGGCACGTCGAGGGGACCGTCGACGCGTACTTCGGCCCGCCGGAGCTCGCCGCCGAGGTCGCGGCGGCACCGCCCGTGGACCCACGCGCGCTCGTCGCCGACGCCGCCGCGCTGCTGGCCGACCTCGACGACGGCTGGCTGCGCGACCAGGTCACCGGGCTGCACACCTACGCCCGGGTCGTGGCGGGCGAGAGGCTGGACTACGCCGACGAGGTCGAGGGCTGCTACGGGATCCGGCCGACGCACACCGACGAGGCGGTGTTCGCGGCCGCCCACAAGCGCCTCGAGGAGCTGCTGCCCGGCGACGGCCCGCTGGACGAGCGCCGCGAGCGGTGGCGGAGGTCGATCACCGTCCCGCCGGACCGGATCGAACAGGCGCTCGTGGCGGTGATCGCGGAGGCCCGCGCCCGGACCCTGGCCCTGATCGACCTGCCCGACGGCGAGGGCGTCGTCGTCGAGGGCGTCCGGGACGTGTCCTGGCTCGGGTACAACTTCTACCTCGGCGACCTGCGCGGCCGGGTCGCGGTCAACCTGGACATGCCCACCTCGGCGGTCGAGCTGCTGCTGCTCGGCATCCACGAGACGTACCCGGGCCACCAGGCCGAACGCGCCGCGAAGGAGCAACGGCTCGTGCGCGGGCGCGGGCTGCTGGAGGAGACGATCGTCCTGGCGCCGTGCCCGCAGTCGCTGATCTCGGAGGGCATCGGTCAGGTCGCGCCGATGACGCTGCTGGCCGGCGCGGGCGCGGCGGCGTTCGAAACGCTCGCCCGCGACGCGGCCGGCGTGGACTTCGACCTCGCCCACGCGCTGGCGGTCGAGCGGGCCGCCGAGCCGTGCCGGTGGGCGGAGGTCAACGCCGCCCTGATGCTGCACGCCGACGGGGCGTCCGAGGACGACGTCCGGGAGTACCTGCGGCGGTGGGGTGTCATGGGCGACGAGATGGCCGGCCACGTGGTCCGCTTCATGACCGAGCCGACGTCGCGGACGTACATCGTGAACTATCCGGCCGGACGCGCCCTGTGCGGCGCCTACGTGGGCGACGACCTCGACCGCCTGCGCCAGCTGCTCACCGAACAGGTCCGCGTCGGCGAACTCAGGAGCCACCCGTCATGAAGTCCTCGTCCACGCTGGCCTGCCTCGTCGTCGGCGTCCTCCTGCTGGCGGGCTGCGATATCAACCTTCCCGCGCCCGGCACGGCCGCGCCGACCAGCGTGGCGCCGACGGCGGGCCTGCCCTGCTCGCCGCACCTCACCGCGGCCGCGGGCCTGGCCGCCGCGGACGGTCTCGACGCGTCCCCCCTCACCGTGAAGAGCGACGACGGCGCCATGCGGGCCGTCTTCGTCCCGGCCGACGTCCGGGCCGGTCAGACGTACGTCGACGACATTCCGATCAAGGTCTCCGAGAAGCTGGCCGCCTACATGACCAGCGGCAGGCCGGTCGCCCTGATGGAATGCGCGCAGGGCGCCAGCACCGCCACGTACACGTTCCGGAGCGACACGGGCGGCGGACGCCGCGTAGACCTGGTGACGGGCAAGACGCTCGACTAAAGGTTGCCACCGAACGATCTCTGTAAATCTTGGGACGAAACGCGCGGATTTCCGCGTGTTCAGTCCCAAGATTGATAGCAGTGATCGATTAATGGGCGACATATCGGACGTCGGTGCGGCTACCGCCTCGCACGCCAGCGTTCCGTGGCCTCGCCGGGCTCGTCGTTGAAGCCGATCCGGCACCGGGCGGCCACGCGTGGAGCCCTGCCTGGGGTACGTGGTGGACCATCTCCAGGGGATGATCCTGTTCGACACCGGGATGGGCGCCCACCCGGACGTCGACCGGCACTACCGGCCCCGGCGGATCGGGCTGGCCGGGGCGCTCGCCGCGATCGGTCTCCGGGTCGCCGACATCCGGCTGGCGGCCAACTGCCACCTGCACTTCGACCACTGCGGCGGTAACCCGCTGCTCGGGGACGTGCCGGTGGTCACGCAGGCCGTGGAGCTGGACGCCGCCCGGCGCACGCCCGACTACACGCTGCCCGAGCTGCTCGACGGCAGCCGGTTCGAGGCGGTGACCGGCGAGGTGGAACTCCTGCCGGACGTGCGTCTCATCCCCACGCCGGGACACACGGACGGGCACCAGTCACTGGTGGTGCGCCGGCCGGACGGCACGGTGATCGTGGCCGGCCAGAGCCACGACACCGCCACCGCGTACGCCGCCGACCAGCTCGCCTGGCAGGCGCACCGGCACGGGCACGACGCGGCGCTGCCCGACATCCCCGCGTGGCTGGACGCGTTGCAGCGCCTCGACCCGTGCCGCGTCTACTTCGCCCACGACCGCTCGGTCCGGCTCCCGTGAGCTGTCAGCGCAGCATGGACTCGTAGGGGCCGTACTCGCTGATGGGGCGGTAGCGCTCGTCGGCGGCCGCCGCGTGCAGCGCCTCGAGCAGCGGCCCGTCGGCCTCCCGCAGGCCCAGCACCTCGCGGGCGCGGACGCGGTCCTCGTCGAGCGTCGGCCAGTACTCCCGCAGCTCGTCGTCGGTCTTGGCCAGCCACGCGCGCAGCGCCGCGCCGCCGTCCGCGCCGATCGGCATGGCGGTGGCGTCATGGATGTTGGACAGCCCGACGACGAGCGCCAGTGCGTCGGCGAAGTTCGTGGCGATCAGGCCGCCCTCGCCCTCGGAGCCGACGTACACCACGGGTCGGGTCGGGCCGGAGCCGACGAGCATGAACGCGCCGCCGGTGCCGTCGCCGGCGACCATCTCCAGCGGCTCGCCGGTCTCGAGCCGCACCTCCTCGACGGGCCCGTCCGCTACCCGGGCGATGTCGAAGTCGAACAGGACGAGCAGCTCCGCGATCCACGGCGTACTACGGATCCGCGCAAGGAGCTTCTCGTCGTTGATGCCCTCGCTTGGGTCGGTCATGCGGGGACCCTACGCCCGCGCCGGCCCGTGCGGGAGAGGCTTGGCAGGCCGAAATGGACGATCATCACCGAGCCGTGACCGTCGATAACCAGGCGCACACGGCGGGACACGCCGCGTCACGTTATGCCTGGTGCGGGACGGTCAGGGGCGCAGACGGTCGCCGGGCGACGGGGCCGGCATGACGCGCTCCTCGACGGTGTGGGTCTCGAACCGCGCCCGGTGCGCGGCCGGGTGCCAGATCTCCTCGAACGGCCCGACCACCGCCGCGCCCGCCGCACCCCCGTCGCGCCGTCGCGCGCGCACCCCCAACCACGCGAGCGTCACCATGACCGCGCCGAAAACCCGCCAACCGCCACCGCCGCGACTACCCCGTCCATCCCCGGGAGAGTACGCCGCACGCGTACCCCCATCAAGATCACCTTACAAAGGTCGACTTGTGGCGCCTTCAAAGCCGCCGATAACCGCCACGGGTCGACCTTTGCCGGCGCGAGACCGCACACCGGTTGCCGACGCGGGATCCACCGATGTAAGGACGGTCCGTGCGGAACTCAGCGCGCGATGACCACACGTCATTGGCCAAACGTTGGGTCACTCCTACCCTCGCGCCGTCCAGGTGAGACGGCAATCACCCGCGTATAGATTCTGGGCGTATATACGCGGTGTATATCCGGGAGGTATGGTCGCCGGCATGAGTGTTCCCCTCACACTTCTCGGGCTGCTCGAGCGCGAACCCAGCCATGGGTACGACCTCAAGCGCGACTACGACACGTACTTCGGGCGCGGGCGCCCGCTGCCGTTCGGGCAGGTGTACGCGACGCTGGGCCGGCTGGCCCGCGACGGCAAGGTGGTCATGGGCGAGGTCGGCCCCGGCGTCGGCCCCGACCGCAAGCGGTACGTGATCACGGACAAGGGCGCCACCGAGGTCGACACGTGGCTCACCGAGCCGGTCGAACCGGAGCCCCACCTGCAGACGGTGCTGTTCTCCAAGGTCGTCCTCTCGCTGATGCTGGACCGCCCCGCCGGGGAGTACCTGAACACGCAGCGCGCCACGCACCTCAAGCGGATGCGGGAGCTCACCGAGCTCAAGCGGGGCGGCACGCTGATCGACGTGATGCTGGCCGACCACGGCCTGTTCCACCTGGAGTCCGACCTGCGCTGGATCGACGTGACCATCGCCCGGCTCGACGCCCTGGCCAAGGAGGTGCGCAAGTGAGCGAGCGCAGCGAGCGGACCATCAACTCAGTCAATCCCCGCCGACGCCGGAGCGCAGGGGAGGTGGCGGCGTGAGTGCCCTGGTGGAAGCCCGCAGACTGGCGTTGTCGTTCGGGCAGACCCCCGCGCTGCGCAGCGCCACGCTCGCCGCGGCGGCCGGCGAGATCGTCGCCGTCATGGGTCCCAGCGGGTCGGGCAAGTCGACGCTGCTGCACTGCCTCGCGGGCATCCTGGTGCCCGACGCGGGCGAGGTGTGGTTCGACGGCCGGCGCGTGGACACCCTCACCGAGGAGGCGCGCAGCACGCTGCGCCGCGACCGGTTCGGGTTCGTGTTCCAGTTCGGGCAGCTCGTCCCCGAGCTGACCGCCGAGGAGAACGTCGCGCTGCCCCTGCTGCTCGGCGGCACCCGGCGCCCGGCGGCGCTGCGCGAGGCCCGCGACTGGCTCGCCCGGCTGGGCCTGGACGGGCTGGAGGGCCGCCGCTCGGGGGAGCTGTCCGGCGGGCAGGCGCAGCGGGTCGCGCTGGCGCGCGGCCTGGTGGCGAAGCCGCGGGTCATCTTCGCCGACGAGCCGACCGGGGCGCTCGACTCGCTCACCGGCGAGCAGGTCATGGACCTGCTGGTCACCCACGCCCGCGAGCAGGGCACCACGGTCATCCTGGTCACCCACGAGGCGCGGGTCGCCGCGTACGCCGACCGGCAGGTGATCGTGACCGACGGCCGGGTCGACGCGCTCACCCTCGACGGGGCCCTGTCATGATCCGCTTCGGCCTGCGGCTCACCGTGGCGGGCGGCCGCGAGGCGGTCAGCCGGCTCGTGATCATCGCGTCGGCCGTGGCTGTCGGCGTCGCCCTCCTGCTCTCCACTGTGGCCGGCCTCAACGCCGTCGACAGCCAGAACGTGCGGTACGCGTGGTTCAACACCGGGTTCGAGGACAGCCAGCCGGCGTCGGACAACGCGCCCGTGTGGTGGCAGCCGAGCGGGGACAACTTCGCGGGCAACTCGATCGTCCGCTTCGACGTGGCCGGCACGGGGCCGACGTCGCCCGTGCCGCCGGGTCTCGACCGGCTGCCCGGGCCGGGCGAGTTCTTCGCCTCCCCCGCCATGCACGAGCTGCTCGCCACGACGCCGCACGACCAGTTGGGCGCCCGCTACCCCGGCCACGAGGTCGGCATTATCGGCGACGACGCGCTGCCGTCGCCCGAGTCGGTCGTCATCGTCGTGGGCCGCACGGCGGCCGACCTCGAGGCCGCCGGCGCGAAGCAGGTCCGCACGATCGGTGTGACGGACCCGGCCACGTGCAGCCGGTGCGTCATCGGCAACCGGACCGACGCGATGACGCTCATCCTCAGCGTGGTCGCCGGCGCGCTGCTGTTCCCGGTGCTCATCTTCATCGGCACGGCGACGCGGCTCACCGCGGCCCGCCGCGAGCAGCGCTTCGCCGCCATGCGGCTGGTCGGCGCGACCCCACGGCAGATCAGCGTGATCGCGGCCGTGGAGTCCACGGCGGCGGCCGTCGCCGGTACCGTCGTGGGTTTCGGGTTGTTCTTCATCATCAGGGTGCCCATGGCGGCCGTGCCGTTCACCGGGATGCCGTTCTTTCCAAGCGACCTGACGCTCAGCGCGACGAACGTGCTGATCGTGGGCCTCGGGGTCCCGTTGGCGGCGGCGGTCGCGGCCCGGTTCGCGTTGCGCCGGGTGCGGGTGTCCCCGCTGGGCGTCACGCGTCGGGTCACCCCGCGGCCGCCGCGCGCGTGGCGGCTGATCCCGCTCGTCGTCGGCGTCGCCGAGCTCACCTGGTTCATCGGCCGGCGGCCGCCGACGTCCATGCAGCAGGTGGCGGCGTTCCTGCCGGGCTTCCTGATCATCATGGTCGGCCTGATCATCGCGGGGCCGTGGCTGACGCTCGTGGGCGCCCGGCTGCTCGCCCGGCGGGCCAACCGGCCCGCGACGCTCATCGCCACCCGCCGGCTCGCGGACAATCCGCAGGCCGCGTTCCGGGCCGTCAGCGGCCTCGTGCTCGCCCTGTTCGTGACGAGCGTGGCGGTCGGCGTCATCACGACGATCGTCGCGTACCGCAGCCCGCAGGCGGCGAACGAGGGCGGCGACGCGGCGCTGATCATGTGGGCCGAGCCCGACGACCGGGCTAACCCCGACGTGCTCGCGGTGCCCGGCGTGCGCAGTGCCACGCTGGTCCGAGAGGACCCGTCGGTCCGGGAGACCGGCCCGGGCATGAACCTGCCCGGCGTGGTGACCTGTGCGGACCTGGCCCGGACGCCGGGGTTCGGCCGCTGCCCCGACGGCGCCCAGACCGCGCAGGTGTGGCCGGAACTGGTCGGGTACGGCGAGGCGGCGGATCCCGCCCGGGTGTGGCCGGCGGCCAGATTCACCGTCGCCGAGGCCGAGAAGCTGCCGGCCATGACGCTCGTCGTGAACACCGACGGCACCACGGCCACGATCGAACGGGCCCGCACGGTCCTGGAGCGCGCGTACCCCGACCGGGTGCGGCCGCCGTGGTGGGACGGGGACTTCGACAACGACTTCACCAGGGCGCTGACGGGCTGGCAGCAGCTCGCCAACGTGGTGATCCTCGCGAGCCTGCCGATCGCCGGGTGCAGCCTGGCGGTGAGCCTGGCCGGCGGCCTGAGCGAGCGGCGGCGACCGTTCAGCCTGCTTCGTCTGTCCGGGGTGCCGCTGCGGATGCTGCGCCGGGTCGTGCTCCTGGAGAGCGCGGTGCCGCTGCTCGTCGTGGCGCTGGTGGCGATCGGCTTCGGCTTCGGGGCGGCGCAGCTGTTCCTGCGGGCCCAGTTGGACTACACGCTCGTCGCGCCGGGCATGGGCTACTACGTGACCGTGGTCGCCGGCCTCGCCGCGTCCCTGGCGATCATCATGTCCACCATGCCGATGCTGCGACGGGTCACCGGACCCGAGTCGGCCCGCAACGACTGACCGGGTACGGGGGCCGGCGCGTTGCCGGCCCCCGTACCCGATAGTGGTGCCTAGCGGACGTAGATGTTGGACGTGGGCGGGGTGGCCATGCCGCTACCGATGTGGAAGCTCGGGTGCGGCGGCTGGTTGTAGGCGGTGTTCTGCCAGGCCACGGCGACGCGGTACATCGGGTCGTGCATCAGGGTGTGGATGCGCGTCGAGGTCACGTCGGTCGTGGTGTAGATGCGCAGCGCGGTGTTGCTGCTGGTGGCCCAGATGGCCTCCTCGCGCCAGTCGCCGAAGATGTCGGCGGTCAGCGCGGGGGTGGCCTTGGTGCCGTTGTTGGAGTGCACGCCCGACGCGGTCAGCAGCCGGGTGTCGCCGGACGTCCCGTACTTGTCGATGTGGGTGTCGTCGAGCAGCTCGCGCGTGGTGTCGCCGTCCCACCAGATGACGAAGTTGGTGGAGCCGGGCTTGCGGCCGATGTTGGACCCGGACGAGCTGGTCAGGCCGCTCACGGCCGACGACCACGCCTCCGCGCCGGCCGAGCCGGCGTAGATGTCGGCGGCGACGCCGCGGCCGTTGTCGCAGGAACAGACCGCGTGCGACCAGATGTTGGCGCCGGTCCGCGCGTCGGCCATGAAGTCGGCCGGGTGCGCGCCGTCCTCGGTCGGCTTGAACAGCTCCAGACCCGAACGGGACGGGATCAGGTCGCCCATGTGCAGGGCGTCGCCGTGGCCGGCACCGTTGCGCCACATGAGCGCGCCGTTGTCGTCGATGGCCGCCGAGCCGTAGGCGATCTCGTCCCTACCGTCGCCGTCCATATCGCCGACGGACAGGTTGTGGTTGCCCTGGCCGTACGCGCCGGTGTTGCTGGTGCCGGAGTCGTAGGTCCAGCGGCGGGTCAGGGAACCGTTGCGGAAGTCCCAGGCCACGACGACCGCGCGGGTGTAGTACCCACGGGCCATGATGAGGCTGGGCCGCTGCCCGTCGAGGTACGCCGTGCCGGCGAGGAACCGGTCGACCCGGTTGCCGTAGCTGTCGCCCCAGGAGGAGACCGTGCCGCGCCCGGGGACGTAGTCCACCGTGGACATCGCCCTGCCGGTCAGGCCGTTGAACATGGTCAGGTACTCGGGGCCGGACAGGATGTAGCCGGACGAGTTGCGGTAGTCCGCGCTCGACGAGCCGATGGTGACGCCCGTCCCGTCGACGGTGCCGTCGGCGGTCTTCATGGCCACCTCGGCCCTGCCGTCGCCGTCGTAGTCGTACACCTGGAACTGGGTGTAGTGGGCGCCGGCGCGGATGTTGCGGCCGAGGTTGATGCGCCACAGGCGGGTGCCGTTGAGCCGGTACGCGTCGACGTAGACGTTGCTCGTCACGCCGGACTGGGAGTTGTCCTTCGCGTCGGACGGGTCCCACTTGAGGATGATCTCGTACTGGCCGTCGCCGTCGACGTCACCGACGCTGGCGTCGTTGGCCGAGTAGATGCTGGACGGCGGCGAGATCGGCACGTCGAGGTAGTTCTGGCCGAGGTTGAGCGAGGCCTCGGAGGCGGCCTGCTCCACGCCGTTGATCACGGAGCGGACCGTGTAGGACGCGCCCGATGCCGCGCCACTGTCCAGGTAGTTCGTCGAGTTCGTGATCGGCGACGAGTTCACCTTCGTACCGTTGCGGTACAGGTTGAACGAGACGCTGGACGGCTCCCAGCCGAACAGCCGCCACGACACGAGGTTGTTCGAGCCCGACCGCACCGAGGTGACGCCCCGGTTGAGGTCCTCGACCTGCTTGCTGGTGCCGTTGGCCGGGTTGGTCGGGGCGTTGGTGTTGCCCGTCGGGCCGGCCGAGGTCGGCACCGCGCTGGTGGGCCCGGCGGTGGTCGGGCCGGCGGTGGTCGGGCCGGCCGTGGTCACCGGCGGTCGCGAGGTGGTGGGCGCCGCGCTCGTCGGCGTCGTGGTCGACCCGGTGCACGTCGTGCCGTTGAGCGCGAAGCTCGCCGGCACGGGGTTGGACGAGTTGTTCCACGCCCCGTTGAAGCCGAACGACGCCGTGGCGTTGGTGGCGATGGAGCCGTTGTAGCTGACGTTCGTCGCCGACACGTTCGCGCCGGACTGGGTCACGTTGGCGTTCCACGCCTGCGTGATGGTCTGCCCGGCGGTGTAGGACCAGGTGAGCGTCCAGGCGCTCACGGGGTCGCCGAGGTTGGTGATGGTGACGTTGGCGCCGAAGCCGCCGCCCCACTGGCTGGCGATCGCGTAGTCCACGCGGCAGCCCGCCGCGGCGTACGCGTTCACGGCGGCGACCGTTCCCGCGGCGACGGCGGCCAGAGCTGCCGTGCCGGCGATCACGATCCGCCGCGTCTTTCGTTGAAGCATGATTCTCTCCGTACGATGGACGGCGAATGTGACGTTACAAACGGGCGGCCCGTACCCCTCGCTCACGTGTCACATCCAGGACGGCCCGACGTTAGCGATGAGCGTCGATGCCGTCAAGAACGCGCTTACCCGCTGCTGGCCGCCCAGCCGGGACGGCCCTGCGATGTCGAAAATTGCGGCTGCCGCGACGATCAGGTGCCGTTCCCAGCCACCGGGTTTATGATCCGCTGCACCTGTGCCCACCACTGTGGAGGACGTCAGCAATGCGGCTGGAACACAACTTCGAGGTTGCCGTGCCCGTTGAGCGCGCCTGGGCCGTGCTGAACGACCTGGAGACCATCGTCCCGTGCATGCCCGGTGCGGCGCTGACCAGCTACGACGGCGACGCGTTCACCGGCATGGTGCGCGTGAGGATCGGGCCGGTCAGCCTGAGCCTCAAGGGCAAGGGCCGGTTCACCGAACGCGACGAGGCCGCCCGCAAGCTGGCCTTCACCGCCTCCGGCCAGGACAGCAAGGGCGCCGGCGCCGCGAACGCGACCGTGTCCGCCCAGCTCAGCCCGACCGACACCGGCACCCGCGTCGACGTGGTCACCGACCTCAACATCACCGGCCGGATGGCCCAGATCGGCCGCAACATGATCGGCGACGTGAGCGGCAAGCTGCTGGACCAGTTCGTCACGTGCCTGTCCGGCAAGCTCGCCGAGCCGGCACCGGCGGCGTCCGCGGTGCCCGCGGCCGCGCCGGAGGAGACCACCGCGCCTCCCGAAACCCCGGTGGGTACGCCCGACAGCACGCCGCCCGCGACCCCCACGCCGGCCACAGTGGACGGTCCCACCCCGGCGCCGGCCGTCGAC